>JACEFY010000185.1 GCA_016807485.1 Stenotrophomonas maltophilia
GCCCGATCTCCTCCGGGAGATCGCCCCGGCGCTCCGCCCCGGCACCGTGATCGTGAGCCTCGCAGCCGGCGTCACCATCGAGACGTTCGAGGAGATCGTCGGCGACGGCATCGCCGTGCTCCGCTCCATGCCGAACACCCCCGCCGTCGTGGGCAAGGCCGTCACGGGCATCTCGGCCTCATCGAGCGCCTCCGCGGAGGATGCCGCCCTCGTGCGCCGGCTGTTCGAGACGTGCGGCGCGGTGATCGAGCTGCCCGAAGACCAGATCGACGCGCTGTCGACGATCTCCGGCTCCGGCCCGGCATACGTCTTCCTCCTGATCGAAGACCTCACCGAGGCCGCGCGCGGCAAGGGCTTCTCCGACGCCGACGCGCGCCTCATGGCCGAGCAGACGTTCATCGGGGCAGCGGCACTGCTCGACGCGACCGGGGAAGACCCCGCTGAGCTGCGGCGCCGCGTCACGAGCCCCAAGGGCACGACCGAGCGCGCCGTCGCCGTGCTGCAGGGCGCGCGCCTCGACGGCGTCTTCGCCGAGGCGACGGATGCCGCCCTCGCCCGCGCGAAGGAGATGGCCGCCGGCGCCTGAGCGCCGGCGCCGCGTCAGCGGTCGAGGCCGGCGAACCGCTCGATGTCGCTGTTGGTGCCCGACACGATGATGAGGTCGTGGTTGGTGACGACCGTGTTCGCCTCCGCGTAGCGGAACGGCTTACCCGGGCTCTTCACCCCGACGACGGTGACGTGGTACTTCGAGCGCACCCCGGATTCGTTGAGGCCCACGCCGCGGATGAACTTCGGCGGATACATCTTGGCGAGCACGAAATCGTCGTCGAAGCGGATGAAGTCCAGCATCCGGCCCGACACGAGGTGCGCGACGCGCTCGCCGGCCTCGCGCTCGGGGTAGATGACGTGGTTCGCGCCGACGCGCGCGAGGATCTTGCCGTGCGACTGCGACACGGCCTTCGCCCAGATCTGCGGCACCTTGAGGTCGACGAGGTTCGCCGTGATGAGCACGGACGCCTCGATCGACGATCCCACCGCGACGACGGCGACCTGGAAGTCCTGCGCGCCGATCTGCTTGAGGGCCTCGAGGTTCTTGGCGTCGGCCTGCACCGTGTGGGTGACCCGCTCCGACCACTTCTGGACGAGGTCGAGGCTCTCGTCGATCGCGAGCACCTCGCGGTCGAGCCGGTCGAGCTCGCCGGCGCAGGCGGCGCCGAACCGGCCGAGGCCGATCACGAGGACGGGAGCGTCGCTCCTGAGTTGTTCAACCACGGTGCTGCTCAACCAACGATCGGCCTTTCCACGGGCAGCGAGTAGTGCTGCGAACGGGACGTCGCAGCCACAGCCGCGGCGAGAGTCACTGTACCAACGCGCCCCATGAACATGGTGAGGGCGAGGACGTACACGGCGGGGTCGGGGAGCTCGGCCGTCACCCCGGTTGACAGCCCCACCGTGGCGAACCCGGAGATGACGTCGAAGAGCACCATCTCGACGGGCAGTTTGGTCAGCTGCGTGATCGTGATCGTCGACAGCGCGACAATCGTCGCGCCCCACGCCACGACCGAGAGCGCGACCCGCTGGACGTCGCTCGGGATGCGGCGGCCGAATGCCTCGACGCTCGGGCGCCCCTTCGCCTCCGACCAGACGGCGAGGGCCAGGACGGCGAGGGTGGTCACCTTGATGCCGCCGGCGGTCGAGGCCGACCCGCCGCCGACGAACATGAGCATCGACCCGACGACGAGCGACGATCCGTTGAGCTCGCCGATGTCGATGATCGAGAAGCCGCCCGAGCGGGTCATGGCCGAGAGGAAGAGCGACTGGAAGGTCGTGTCCCAGGCATCCATCGTGCCGAACGTCCTCGGGTTGCCGTACTCGAGGATCGCGAAGACCGCGGCCCCCGCGAAGAAGAGGATCACGGTCGTGATGACGGTGAGCTTCGCGTGCAGCGACCACCGGCGCACGTGCCACTGGTGGCGCCACAGCGTGAAGATCACGGGGAAGCCGATGGACCCGAGGAAGACGCCGGCCATCAGCACCGTCAGCAGGAAGTAGTCGTGCGCGAACGGGGCGAGGCCCTCGGGGTTCGGCGCGAACCCGGTGTTGGTGAATGCCATCGCGGCGTAGTACGGCGCCTCCCAGAGCGCCGTCAGCGGATCGACGCCGTTCACGAGGAGCGACGGGTAGAGGAGCAGCGCCAGGAGCGCCTCGATGACGAGCGTGGAGAGGGCGACCGTGGCCAGCAGCTGCCCGACCTCGCCCAGTCGCACCGTCTGCCCCTCGTTGACGGGCCCGCCGTGGGCGCGGAGCGGATTGGTGTCGCCGGCCGCGATGAGCTTGGCCCGGAGTCCCAGGCGCTTGGAGATGATGAGGCCGAGGATCGACGCGAGGGTCAGCACTCCCAGGGCCCCGACGTTGACGCCGATGTAGACCAGCACGTGGCCGAGGGGCGACCAGTGGGTTCCCATGTCGACCGTCGACAGTCCGGTGACGCAGATCGTCGATACCGCCGTGAAGAGGGCGTCGGCGAGGGGCGTGACCGTGCCCGACGCGGAGGCGGCGGGCAGGGAGAACAGCGCCGTGAACAGCAGGATGAGCGACAGGAAGACCATGACGGCGAACCGTGACGGCGAGGAGGTCGTGAGATCACGCAGCTCGGGCCAGAAGCGGCCCCGCATTCCCGTGAGCCGTCGCCAGGCGCGCGCCCCGAGGGTCTCGCCCGCCATGTCGTGCCCCTCTACGTCCTCGCCGGTCGGAAGATCGTTGTCATGGTACTCCGGGCGCCGCGCGCACTAACCTAATGTCATGGCGGACATCTTCGACGTGATCGCCGACGGTACCCGTCGGGACATTCTGCAGCTCCTGCGCGAGCGTGGCGGTGACGGCGATCGCGGCACCAGCGTGTCGCACATCGTCGCCGAGCTGGGGGTCAGTCAGCCCACGGTCTCCAAGCACCTCAAAGTGCTGCGGGAGGCGGAGCTCGTCTCCGTGCGCGAGGAGGGCCAGCACCGGTACTACAGCCTGTCGGTCGCCCCGCTCGACGAGGTGGACGACTGGCTCGTGCCGTTCTTCGACGACGGCTCGCCCCTCCTGGGCGACGGCTCGTCGACGCTCCCGGATTCCGCGGCGCACGCGGCCGAACTCGTCGGTCGCGCCGCGGCGTCGGCCAAGCACGCGTGGGACAGCGCCCTGAAGAAGCTGCCCGGCCGCTGATCACACCGATCACACGCGTCTCATAGGTTTACACGCGTAGCACCCTGCCCCTAGGCTGTGACCAGCACTTTTGCAGAACCTGGGGGTCGTCGATGTCGGAGCTTTCTGACGTGCGTTTTCTGACGGTCGCCGAGGTGGCCGATCTCATGCGCGTGTCCAAGATGACCGTGTACCGACTCGTCCACGCCGGCGAGCTCCCTGCCGTGCGCTTCGGACGCAGCTATCGCGTGCCCGAAACGGCCGTGACGGCGGCCCTGCAACGGCCCATCGCCGACGTCGGCTAGACTGTTCCGAGGGCGTTTTCCGGAATGCCCGATCCCGGACGCGAACGATGCGCGTCCAGACCCCTGACATAGTGAGGTTTTCCGTGGGTTCTGTCATCAAGAAGCGCCGCAAGCGCATGGCGAAGAAGAAGCACCGCAAGCTGCTTCGCAAGACTCGCCACCAGCGTCGCAACAAGAAGTAATCCTTCTTCGCGAAACGTACACCGAGCGCCTGTCCTGTTCTTCATGAACGGGGACGGGCGCTTCGTGTATGGGGGAGGATGGATGCCGTGACCACCCTCACGATCATCTCCAAGCCCGACTGTCACCTGTGCGATGTCGCGCGGGAGATCATCGACCAGGTCGTCGCCGAATTGCCGGAGGACGCCGTCGACGTCGAGGAGTTCTCGATCCTCGACGACAAGGCGCTCTACGACCAGTGGTGGGAGAAGATCCCCGTGGTCCTCGTCGACGACCGCCTGCACGCCCACTGGCGCCTGAACGCCGACCGGTTGCGCGCGGCGCTCGCCGATGCGCAGAACCCTGGAGAGGAACCCGCATGATCCGTCACGTCGTCGCCTGGAAGCTCGCGAGCGAGGATGCCGCCGAGCGCGCAGCCCAGGCCCGCAAGATCTCCGCCGACCTTCTGGCGCTCCGCGGCGTCGTCCCGGAGATCGCCGAGATCACCGTCGGCCCGGACGTCGTGGGCGGCGGCAACTGGGATGTCGCCCTCGTCGCCGACTTCGCCGACGCGGCGGCTCTGCAGTCCTATCTCACGCATCCCGACCACGTGGCGGTCGTCGGCTACGTGCGCTCGGTCGTCTCCGACCGCGTCGCCGTCGACCTCGAGGTCTGAGGACGACTCAGACCTCGACGACCGGGGCGTCGGGCGCGTTGGACTTGACCGACTCGATGCCGTTCTTGGCCGCTTCCTTCGAGTTGTAGGCCTCGCCGACCGCGATGACCTGGCCGTTGCCGGCCTTCAGTCGGAACCTCCAGTGGCCCGATGCGTCGCTGTAGAGCTCGAACTTCCCTGCCATGGCCATACCTCCCGGACCTGCGCGCCGCGTCGGCGCCGCTGGCTCACACGGTAGTCCTCCGCGCGGGCGCGGGGGAAGAGCGGGCACTCAGCCGGCCAGGCAGAACCGGGCCGGGGGTGCGAGCGCGCGAAAAGCAGGGCCGATCGAACTTCGCGCGGCCGGAGCGGCGCCGCTCCGCCGGTTCGCCCTGCTTTTGAAACGCCGCGGAGCTTTGAAACGGCCCGGGCCGTGCCTCAGCCCGCGAGGCGGCTGCGGAGCGCGGCGAGCTCGGCGTCGGTGAGTCCGCCGGAGCGGAGGTAAGCGGCGGAGCCGCCGTGCGTGGCATCCAGCCAGTCGAGGGCCGCTGCCATCGCCTCGGGCGGGGTGCCGGTGACGAGCGTCGTGAGCTCGGGGGTGAGCGGAAGGCCGAACGAGGCGATCATCTGCAGCATGCCGTCGGCCCACTCGCCGGCGAGGTTCTGCTGCGACGACGCGTAGTCGGCGATGACGGCGGCGCGGTCGGCTCCGGCGGCATCCAGGAGCAGTGCGGTCGCGACGCCCGTGCGGTCTTTGCCGGC
>JACEFY010000186.1 GCA_016807485.1 Stenotrophomonas maltophilia
CGCGCGCGACCCCGCTCGTACAGCAGCGCCGACGAGCGCGGATCGTCGTGCACCATCAGCTGCAGGAGGTAGAGCCGCCAGAGCGCGCCCGGCAGCGACCGCGCGGGGGCACGCGACCACAGGTCGGCGATCGTGTCGATGCCGTGCTCGTCGGTGAACGCGACGAGGCGTTCGACCACGGCATCCGCCGGCGCCTCCCGCACGCGCGTCAGGAGCGCGGCGGCCGCGGCATGGGCGACGGGGGAGACCTCGGCGGGATCCTCCGCACTGAAGAGTCGGTCGAAGAGCTCCGCCGGACGTCGGACGGGCTTGTGGAACGGGCGCGAATCATCAGTCATCGCCGTCCAGGGTACCGGCCGCCCATCCGGGTGGGGCCGGCGAAGGCGACGCGATCAGCTCGCCGTGGTGGGGATCGCCACGATCGGATCGGTCGTCGGCGCACCGTCGGGCGCCCCACCGGCCGCCTCGACGGTGATGGCGATCGTGTCGCCCTCCTGCATGCCCGGCGACAGCGCGGCCGTGGCGCTGCCCTGGGCCGCGTCGAACGTGCCGGCTGAGATCGCCGCGCCGTCGCGGACGTACCAGAGCTCGAACGTGCGATCGGCGGGGATCTCGGGGAGCCCATCGCTCACCAGAACGACCTTGCCGAGCGACGAAGACCAATGGACGGTCGCCGTTCCGCCGTCGGTGAGGTCACCGGTCGCCTCGGCGGCATCCGGTGCGGCTTCGATCTGGATGAGCGCGCTCTCCGCGGGCGTGCGGTTGAGGATCTCGGAGATGCTCCCCGCGCCCCAGCCGATGCCGACGAGCAGAGCCATCGACGCCACGAGGGCGAAGAGCCCCCGCGACCAGTTGCGCCGCGCGACGGCCTGCACGACCTCGGTCGGCGGGGCGGACGGCACGGTGGCCGCCTCGGGCTCGGCGATGCGCTCATCGGCGGCATCCACACCCGCATCGACCTGCGAAGACTGACGGATGCGGCTGAGGATCTGCGATCGCGCGGCGAGCGGAGGTGCGACTTCCTCCGCGCCGTCGGCGAGAGCCGCGACGGCGCGAGCGTCGGCCTCGGCCAGCGACGACCATTCCGGATGCTCGGCGAGGGCCCGAAGGTAGGCGCGCTCGTCTTCGGGCGACAGGGCCGCGAGGGCGTGCCCCGCCGACAGCTCGGCGAATTCCTGCTCGTTCACGACATCACCCCCATCTCGGTCCTGAGTCTCGTCAGTCCATCACGCATTCTCGTCTTGATCGTTCCCAACGGCGCCCCGACGAGTGCTGCGATCTCGCTCTGGGAATATCCGCCGTAGTAGGCCAGGGTGATCGCTTCGCGCTGAAGGTCCGACAAGGCTCCCAGCGCCCGCGTCACCCGCCGGCTGTCGAGGCGCAGCTCCACCTGCTCTTCGACTCCGGCCACGGGGGTGTTCACGTCGCGCATCCCGACCCGCACGTCGCGTTCGCCGGCGGACTGCGCCGAACGGACCCGATCGACCGCGCGTCGGTGTGCCATCGTGAGCACCCAGGACCGGCCTTGACCCTTATTCGGAGCGAACGCGCCGGCGGATTGCCACACCTCGAGAAATACTT
Organism: Stenotrophomonas maltophilia; assembly: GCA_016807485.1. Classification (GTDB taxonomy): domain Bacteria; phylum Actinomycetota; class Actinomycetes; order Actinomycetales; family Microbacteriaceae; genus Microbacterium. The sequence goes on from JACEFY010000186.1 coordinate 1,582, forward strand.
CCTGGAGGACTTCTTCGCTCTGGGCCCGGTCGACGAGGACCCGCAGGATGAGGCCGAACACGCGCGGGGAGAGTGTGTCGTAGAGCCGCGCGAAAGCCGCTTCGTCGCCCGCGGCGGTGCGCACGAGAAGCTCACCGATGCGGTCCGTCTCGGAGCCGTCGTCGGGAACTTCCATGCCATCGATGACCATCTCTCCCAGCATGCACCATGCAGGCTCTGCGACACGGACATCCGCGACCCCTGTTCTCACCCGAAGCTGGCCGAGTAGAATCCGACGCTTCTCTACGGCGGCCCTGTCAAGAGCTGTTCGTCGCGGGCGACCGATCGGATTGGTGAGCGGCCCGGCGAGAACTTTTTGAGATTCCTCCCATCCGATCGGGATGCCGCTCCGAAGGACCTGGTGAGGCCGCAGCACGCGACCCATGAGTCACGGAGGACATCATGCTCAGCACCAAGAAGAAGATTTCGGCAGCTCTGACCCTCGCTGTTGCGGGCGTCTTCGCCCTTTCGGCATGTTCGATGGGGTCGACCACCGCAGAGCCGTCGACCGAGCCGTCGCCGTCGGCGACGATGGAGGCCACGCCCGAGGCGATGGACCCGGCGGCCAACCTGGTCGGTGCCGGTTGCGCGGGGTACGCCGAGGCTGTCCCGGACGGCGCAGGCTCCGTCGCCGGCATGGCTCAGGACCCGGTGGCTGTCGCGGCATCCAACAACCCGCTCCTGAAGACGCTCACTGCGGCCGTCAGCGGCCAGCTGAACCCCGACGTCAACCTCGTCGACACGCTCAACGGCAGCGAGTTCACCGTCTTCGCGCCGGTCGATGACGCCTTCGGCAAGATCGACCCGTCGGTGATCGAGACGCTCAAGACCGACAGCGCGTTGCTCACCAAGATCCTGACCTACCACGTCGTGCCCGGTCAGATCGCGCCGGCGGACATCGCCGGCACCCACACCACCGTCGAGGGCCAGGATCTGGAGGTCACGGGATCCGGTGACAACCTGATGGCCAACGGAGCGACCGTCATCTGCGGTGGCGTCCAGACGGCCAACGCGACGGTGTACCTGGTCGACACGGTGCTGATGCCGCCGGCCATGTGATCCAGATCCGGGCTCGACCCGGAGTCGGATGATAGCCGCCGGGGGTCTTCGGACCTCCGGCGGCTTTCGTGTGCCCGGCACTTTCGCGCCCGGTAGGCTGGGAGCTCACGGGCCTCTAGCTCAGTCGGTAGAGCATCGGACTTTTAATCCGCGGGTCGTGGGTTCGAGCCCCACGGGGCCCACCGTACTTTCCCCTCGGCGCGCCCCGGCTTCATGTCCGTCTCAGCGGCGAGTGATCGCCACTTCGACGACGTCGCCGATCTCCTTGCCCAGTTTCCTCCGGACCCCGGCATTGAGTGAAACCATGTGCCCGCCCTCGCCCGTCGGCAACGTACTGACGTTTTCGAGCCGCACGTCGTCGACCGTGGCGTCGACCTTCACGCTCTTGCCGGTGCCGAACAGCGCGGTCGCGCGGGGGATCTCCACGCAGTTCCACATCTCGCCCTTGACCCTGACACCGATCGACGCGTGAAAACTCACCTCTTGCGTGTCCATGCCGTCAGCATAGGTCGCGACAGGGCCGCCCCTGGTCACGGGGATCCGCCCGGTGCCGAACAGCTCACCGCCGTTCCCCGGTCGCGCGCGCGGTCAGGACAACGCATCGCCCCAGTATGACCGAGGCGTCGCGCGCCCGTCGGCTACCATGGGCCGAATGACCGCCGAGGCCCCGATCGACGACGTTCCCATCGGAAGCGAGAGCATCCGCCTCGGGCAGTTCCTGAAGTTCGCGGGAGTCCTGGACTCGGGCGGCGACGTCAAGGAAGCCATCATCGACGGGTTCGTCACGGTGAACGGCGAGGTCGACCGACGCCGCGGACGTCAGCTGCAGATCGGTGACGTCGTCGGCTTCGAGGCGCGACGCGTCCGCGTCTGCCCCTAGGTCCGGCCGACGGGGCCGCAGCTCAGCTGTACTGCACGTACGGCGCGATGGCGGCGAACAAGGCCCCCAAGAACCAGAAGAGCCAGGCGAACACGGCGATGTAGCCGGCGACGGTCGCGGCGATCCACACCCAGAGCGGCGCCCACGACCCCGTCACCGTGCGCGACCGGATCACCACCGCGCGGCCGATCATGTACACGGCGGCACCGAGGCTCAGCAGGCCGAAGAACGCCCACGCCCACGAGAACGGCCGCGCGATGCCGCGCTTGCGCAGCTCGCGCCAGTCGAGCCAACTGAAGACGATGAACAGGCCGATCGCCGCCCAGCTCACGAACGACACGAGCAAAGAGTTGAGCTGCCACGACATCAGGAAGTCGGCTTCGGTACCCGAGGCGGCGCTCGCGGCGATGCCGTCGATGAACCCGGCCCAGTCCATCAGGAAGAGGGTCGTGAACGGCACGACCGACGCGGCGATCGCCAGCCACACCCAGACCGTCGACGTGGGCACATCGACCGGAGCGGGTGCCGCCGGGGCCGGAGCGTAGCCGCTCGGCACGTGCGGCGCCGGGTGCGGCACGGCGACTCCTGGCTGCGTGTGCGGCGTCCACTGCGCGCCGTCCCACCAGCGGGCCGCAGCGGCGCCGGACGGATCGGGATACCAGCCGGCGGGGGTGCTCATCGGGTGCTCTCCAGGAGTTCGGCGCCGGCGTGGGCGAGTTCGGCGAGCGCGGCGTCGCTCGAGTCGGGGTGGACGCCGGCGATCAGGTCGGTGAAGACGCGGATGCGGCGACCCGCCGCGAGGGCATCGAGCGCCGAGGCGCGCACGCAGTAGTCCGTCGCGATGCCGACGAGATCGACGTCGAGGATGCCGTGCTCCTCCAGCAGCGCCGTCGCGGTGCGGCCCTCGTCGGTGCGTCCTTCGAAGAGCGAGTACGCCGGCGCGCCCTGGCCTTTCTTCAGGTGATGGTGGACGCCGGACGTGTCGAAGACCTCGTCGTATTCGGCGCCGTACGTGCCCGCGACGCAGTGCGGAGGCCAGGTGTCGACGAAGTCGGGCGCGTCGGAGAAGTGCCCACCGTTGTCGGAGTCGGCGTCGTGCCAGTCACGCGAGGCGACGACGAGCTGGTACTCCCCCGCATGTCCGGCGAGGAAGGCCGAGATCCGCTCCGCGACGGCGTCGCCACCGTCGACGCCGAGAGCGCCGCGCTCGGTGAAGTCGTTCTGGACATCGATGATGAACAGGGCCCGGGTCATTCTTCGAGCGTAGCCCGGTACTCCGCGCGCGTCATCGCCTCGACGGGCTCCGCCGATGGCGCAGCGGCGTCGTGCCGCGCCAGCTTCGACGGCCACCAGATCGCCTTGCCGATGTCGTACGCGACGGCCGGCACCAAGAGCGAGCGCACCAGGAACGTGTCGAGCAGCACGCCGAATGCGACGATGAACGCCAACTGCGCGAGGAAGAGGATCGGGATGACCCCGAGCGCAGCGAACGTCGCCGC
>JACEFY010000187.1 GCA_016807485.1 Stenotrophomonas maltophilia
CATCGACGGGAGCACCTGCCACCAGTAGTCGAACTCGGTCGACACGGTGAGGAGCAGGAGCGTTCCGGCCGCCATGATGAGCGGGCCGACCGTCATGAAGATGCGCGGCCCCCAGCGCCCGGCGAGGGCGCCGGCGCGTGCGCTCAGCGCGATCATCAGGATCGTGATCGGCAAGCTCGCGAGGCCGGCGAGCGTCGCCGACAGGCCCGCCCCCTGCTGCAGATAGACGGCCAGCACGAAACCCGACAGCGAGAGGCCCGCGTAGACGAAGGACGTCGCGATGTTGCCCGCAGAGAAGGTGCGCGAGCGGAAGAGTCCGAGCGGCAGGATCGGATGCGCGACGACGCGCTGGCGCAGCACGAAGCCGACGAGCAGGAGGATGCCGACGATCCCCGGCATCCAGATCTGCGGGGCCGCCCATCCGAAGTTCGGTTCCTCGATCAGGGCGTAGACGGTGGCGCCGAGACCGAGCGTGCACATGGCCGCGCCGAGCCAGTCGATGCGATCGCCGGCCGCGCGGACGCCATCGCCCGGCAGGTCGAGCCGGGTGAGCAGAATCAGGCCCGCCGCGATCGGCAGCACGTTCGCGAGGAACGCGAACCGCCACGAGAGGTAGTCGACCATGAGGCCGCCGATGAGCGGGCCGACCACCGTCGCGCCCGTCGTCATCGCCGTCCACAGGCCGATCGCGCGGGCGCGTACCGGGTCGCGCATCGTCGCGGTGATGAGGGCGAGCGAGCTCGGCACGAGGAACGCACCGGCCGCACCCTGCAGTGCGCGCGCCACGATGAGCACGATGGGATCGGGCGCGAGGGCCACCGCAACCGAGGCGACGCCGAAGCCGATGAGCCCGATCCGCAGCACGAGGATGCGGCCGTACGCGTCGCTGACCGCCCCGGCGACCAGGATCAGCGCGCCGAGGGTGACGAGGTAGGCATCCACCGTCCACTGCTGCGTCGAGAGTCCCCCGCCGAGTTCGCGCGAGATCGCGGGGAGGGCGACGTTCACGATCGTGGAGTCGAGGAAGGCCACGAACGAGCCGAGCACCGCCACCGCCAGCACCAGTCGCTGCTGCGGGGTCATCGCCGGGGTTGCCATGGCTCCACGTTACGAGGCCCGGGGCGCGGGCGGGCGATGTCCGTTGTTGAGGAGATGACGCTTTCTGAGGATCGGATCCGGCGGACTCGTCCGCGGCATCCGCCATCTCCTCAGCAACCGGCGTCTCCCCCCCGGTTCGCGGCACCCGCGGGCGTGTCGTAGAATGGACCACGGTGACGTGTCCGAGCGGCCGAAGGTGCAACTCTCGAAAAGTTGTGTAGGGTAACCCCCTACCGTGGGTTCAAATCCCACCGTCACCGCCAGAAAAACACCAGATCAGCGCTCCTTTCGAGGGGCGCTGATTGGCGTTTGGGTAAAGAATGGGTATGAATTCTTTACCCATTCCCCCTCGCAGAGGTCCGAGATCGCCGCCGAGGCTTCGCGTATTCCCGCCTGTCACCAGGACTTTCCTGCGGCTGGTAACCCTCACTTACGGTGGGAATCTCGCCCACGGTAGGCGACGTGCACTCGATCGGCGTGCGCCGGTGTGTTTGTTGGCCTCTCGACAGGCCACCGGCGGTCGCAGGCGTAGTCAGAATTGGCCACGCGATTGACGTACCTCGATCGGGCATCATTCCGGGCGGCTCAATCGAGCGGCCGCTTGTGATTCGCGACGGTAGATGGCCGATTTCGAGCGACGCTATTTGTCATCTCTCAGCCTCAAATGGCGATTGCTGGCCGGGGCATCCCGTGCTTCAGGTGGTTCCCGATGATGGCCGTCCGCCGGTGAGGCGGCCTCGGAATTCGTTACACCAGTCGCGGTCGGCGCGGAGTCCGTGCCAGGTGAGACGGAAGATTTCGGTCACGTGCGATGGTCCGACGGTTTCGGAGCGCTCGATCATCGCCTGCTCCATCGCGAGAGCGTCGTCGATGACTTGGACACGGGTCGCGATTCCCGCGTCGAGTTCCTCAATGCTGAGGCTCGGAGTGAAGTAGAGCAAGGGCATCAGGTTCATCGGCTGGAAGTCACGCTCGTGAAGCAGGCCGCCGCCGTCGTCGCACAGCGTCTCCCGGACCCCGACCCGGGTGACTCCGGTCTCGCTCACACGGCAGCTCTCGCCGCGATTGTCCGAGCGACAAACGGAAACTTCCGCCTCGCCGACCGGCTCGTCATCCAGATCAACCGCATCCTCGACCTCAACAAGCACACCCACCTCACCCCCGAGGCCGTCGACGCGGCCCAGGAAGCGCTCCTAATCGGACGTTGAGTGGCGCGGAAACCATGCCATCTATCGTCGCAAGTCACACGCACCTGGTCGTCGACGTCGACGACCCCGCCGAAAACGATCGTTTCTGGCCGGACGGCGACCCGCAGTCGGACACATCGATGTGCAGAATGGGCTAGTGATCGCGGGTGAGGGACAAGGGTGGAACCATAACCTCCATTTCCATCCCACCGTGCTGAACGCGATCGCGACCGGCGCCACGTCCGCCCTTGATGTCGGCACCGGCGACGGGATGCTGGCTGTGGATCTTCGCCGCATGCTCCCGGACGTCGTCGCGATAGATACAGACGCCGACGTCCTGGCCGCGCCAGCCCGCGAGCACGAGGACATCGAGTGGGTGCTGGGGGATGCGCTCACGTACGACTTCGGCAGGACATTTGACGTCGTCGCTTCCATCGCCGTCGTTCACCACTTTCCCGACTTGCGTGCCGGCCTGGAACGACTCGCCTCGCTGACCGCACCCGGCGGAGTGCTAGCCGTTATCGGACTCGCGACGGCCACGACCGCGCGTGACCACCTCTACGGACTCGCAGGACTTCTGCAGCACCAGTGGTTCTCGCGCACTCGGACGGTGTGGGAGCACTCCGCCCCCACCGTCTGGCCGCCGCCCCACACCTACGACGAAGTCCGCATTATCGCTGCAGAGACGCTGCCCGGAGTCAAATGGCAGCAGCACGCACTCTGGCGGTACGAACTGGTCTGGCACAAGCCCGCACGCTGAAGGACCCCCGACGAACAGTCGAATGGGCCAACCGATGAGGACGGCGGGTAGTGCGCGACCGTGGCCGTCGATTAGCCCGTTACTGCAACATCTACTGCGCGGAACCCGCGGATCACGTTCGGGGAGCGTCCGTGCTGATCGGGTCGGATATCGGCGTATTGGTTGTGGCCCAGTTGGCGAGCAGCTGCAGGCCGTCGTGGGAGGCGGAGCCGGGTTCGGCGGAGAAGACGAGCATGGTTAGGCCGCGGTCGGAGGAGAGGTCCATGCCTTGGAAGGTCAGTTCGAGGTCGCCGACGATCGGGTGATGGATGGCTTTCAGCCCGGTGCGGTGTTCGCGGACGTCGTGGGAGCCCCAGAGTTTCCGGAAGAGGTCGCTGCGGGTGGACAGTTCGCCCACCAGGTCGCTGAGCTGTCGGTCGTAGGGGTTGCGGCCGGCCTCTGCGCGGAGGATCGCGACGATCTGGCGGGCGTTGCCCTCCCAGTCGGCGTAGAAGTCGTGCGATCGCGGGTCCATGAAAACGAATCGGGCTGCGTTCGCGGGTGGCCGGGTGACATCCAGCATCGTCGCGAACAAAGCCCGGCCGAGCGGGTTGGTGGCGATCGCGTCGAGTCTGCCGTTCTGGATGAACACCGGCACCGTGGACATCGCGTCGATGGTCTGCTGCATTCCCGCACTGAGCTGCGTCTTGCGGGTCTGCCGGCGCTTCTGCGGGTGTGCTCCGGCATTGGCGGCACGGACGAGGTCGTAGAGGTGGGCGCTTTCGGCGTCGTCGAGCTGCAGCGCGCGGCTGACACCGTCGATGACGGCTTCGGACACTCCGGTCGCGTTGCCGCGCTCGAGGCGCTTGTAGTACTCGGCGCTCATGCCCGCGATCAACGCCACCTCTTCGCGGCGCAGCCCTGGGACGCGGCGGCGGCCACCGAAGTCGGGGATGCCTACCTGTTCAGGGGTCAGCTTCGCGCGACGGGTGGTGAGGAAGTCGCTGATGTCGTCGTGCACGGTCATAACAACGACGGTACGCCGCACCCGCGGAAGTAGAGGGGCCCTGTTGGTGAACCTCACGACAGGGCCGCGCTAAGACCCGCGGATCTCGGTTGACTCTTCAGTATCGCCCGGCCACAACCAGGCCGACCTCGAACATTCGAAAGGCACCACCATGAGCAACAACGTCTGGTTCATCACCGGCTCCGCACGCGGCATGGGCATCGACCTCGCCAAGGCCGCCCTGAACGCCGGCCACTCCGTCGTCGCGACCGCCCGCGACGCCACGAAGGTCACCGACGCTCTCGGAGAGCACGACAACCTCCTCGCCCTGTCCCTGGACGTCACCGACCCCGCCGCATCGATCGCCGCCGCAGAAGCCGCCGTCGCGCGCTTCGGCAGCATCGACGTGCTGGTCAACAACGCCGGCAACTTCTACGCCGGCTTCTTCGAGACCATCAGCGACGACCAGCTACGCAAGCAGATGGAGACCAACTTCTTCGGCCCGCTGAACGTCACCCGCGCGATCCTCCCGATCATGCGCACGCAGCGCTCCGGCCACGTCATCACCATCACCTCCGCAGCCGGCATCATCGGCCAGGAATTCGTCGCCGCCTACGCCGCGTCGAAGTTCGCGCTCGAAGGCTGGATGGAGTCGCTGCAGTACGACGTCGCCCCCTACGGCATCAAGACCACCATCATCGAGCCCGGCTTCTTCCGCACCGAGCTGCTCGTCGAGGGCGCCTCGTCGATCTGGCCCGAGGTGTCCATCGACGACTACGACGAGCGTGTTGCGCAGACCATCGCCGGCTGGAAGAGCATGAACGGCCTGCAGCCCGGCGACCCCGCCAAGCTCGGCGCCGCCCTGGTCACGATCGCCGCGATGGAGAACCCGCCGCTGCGTTTCGTCGCCGGCGCGGATGTCGTCGCCGGTGTCGAGCAGAAGGCTCAGCTGCTCCTCGACCAGGTCGACGCGCACCGCGAGCT
>JACEFY010000188.1 GCA_016807485.1 Stenotrophomonas maltophilia
CCGCGCGCCTCGAGGCGGCGATCGGCACGGCCCTCGACGCCGCCGCCGCGCCGGAAGGGGACGCGGCCGAGGGTTCCCGCGCCGATCGCGCCCACGAGATGGTGCGGTCGAGCTTCACGATCCAGGCGATGGCGGCCGCGCTCGGGCCCGTCTACCGGGGTGTCGTGGCCGAAGAGGTCGAGCTCATCCGCGCCGCGGGAGCCGCGCTGTGACGCTCCTCGTCGTCAGCCCCGACTACGCCTCGCACCTCCTCCCCCTCGCGACGCTCGCCACCGCCTGGCGCGATGCCGGTGAGCGTGTCGTGGTCGCGACGGGCCCTGCGACCGACCCGATCGTCCGCGAGTTCGGGATGGAGCGGCTCGACCTCCCCCTCGGGCGGGGCAGCAATGCGCGGGTCATCTCGGCCGACGAGCAGCCGGAAGACGAAGGCGCATCGCTCCGGGGCTTCTTCGACGCCACGCGGGAGGGCATGGTCGCCACCCTGCGCTACCAGGCATCCGAACGGCTGACCGACCTGATGTGGGACCCGGTCACGATCGGCCGTCGGGTGCTCGCGGCGGTCGACACGGTGAAGCCCGACGCGATCCTCGTCGATCACCTCGCGTTCAGCGCCCGCCTGGCGCTGCAGACGGCGGGCATCTCCTACGGCGACGTCGTGCTGGGCCACCCGAGCGCCCTGCCGGTGCCCGGAGAGGTCTACGGATTTCCGCCGTTCTGGCCGGCCGCCTTCACGCCCGATCAGCAGGCGCTCGGAGATCTCCGCGCTCTGTGCGACGAGGTCTCGGCGCGGTTCACCACGGAATGGAACCGCACCGCGGTCGCGCTCGACCCGTCTGCCGCGCCGACCGGCGACGCGTTCGCCGAGCACGGGTCCACCGTGCTCTACAACTATCCCGCCGCGCTCGCAGAGTCGGACGGTCGGACTCTGCCCCCGCACGCCTTCCTCGGGTCGACACGGCGCATCGAACCCGTCGACCCGGAGGTCGAGCGGTGGGTCGCCGGCGCCGGCGACTATGCGTACGTGAGCTTCGGCAGCTTCCTCTCCGTCCGTGGCGACGTGCTCGCTCGAGTAGCCGACGCACTGGCGTCGATCGGCCTGACGGCGGCGATCGCCACCGGCTCGACGCCGGCATCCGAGCTCGGCGACATTCCCGACGGATGGCTCGTGCGCGACTACCTGCCGCAGGTGCGGCTCCTCTCCGCCGCTCGCCTGGCCGTGACCCACGGCGGCAACAACTCCGTGACCGAGGCGATCGGCCAGGGCGTGCCGCTCGTCGTCCTCCCGTTCTCCACCGACCAGTTCGCGGGGGCGGCGGCGATCGAGCGCACCGGCTTCGGGCGCGCGCTCGCGCCCAACACCGCGACGGTCGCCGAGCTCGCGGCCGCGCTCCGCGACGTGCGCGACCTTCCGGATGCCGCCCGCGCCCGGCTTCGCCACGTCGCCGACGAGCAGGCCCGGCATCCGGGCCCGCAGATCGCCTACGAGCTCTTGACCGGGCGGTCGACACCCACCAGCTGAGCCATCGCCTGGGGGTCGCCGGCGGCCGCACGGTACCGCTCCATGAGGGCGGCGTTCGCGTCGTAGCGCGCACCGGCGCGCACCTCGGCCTGGTGGTGCAGGGCGTAGACACGGCCGTCGTGGCGCACCGGCGGCACGCCGAACAGCGTCTCATGGGCGAGGTACCACGCGGCATCCTCGAAACCCCAGCCGCGGAAGCGTTCGTCCTGGCCGCCGTGGGCCGCCCATGTCCTCGGGGTCGTCACGTACACACCCGAACACGCGCCGCGCACCAGTTCGTAGGTGCAGTCCTCGGGCGGGGTGCCTCCGCGCAGCTGAGCGGTGCCCTCCCGTCCGAGCCAGTGGTACTCGGTGTACGGCAGATGCACCCTGCCGCTCGTCCGGGCGGCCAGGGCGGCGGCGCGGAGCGCGTCGACCTCGGGGAAGGTGTCGGCATCGCCGATGACGACGACCTCGTCGGCGGGCACGCTCGCGACGGCCCGGTTGCGGCAGGCCGCGAGCACGAAGACGTCGTCGTCGGTGTCGACCGTGCGCACCGTGGCCTCGGGCACGTGGCGCGCGTACCAGTCGGTGACGTATTCGTAGGCGCTCACGCGCGAAGGCGCGGGGCGCCAGGGGATGACGACGGTGAACGGTGACACCCGATCAGCGTACGACGGCCGTGGCCCGCCGCTTCACCGGGGTAAAGAGAAAGCCCCGACCGTTACCACGCGGCCGGGGCGAGACGGATGAGAAGTCCGCCTATCGAGACCAGCATACCGCGCCCGCGGTCACGAGGGGATGCCGAAGCGCCGTTCGGGGTCGAGCCGCTGCCCCAACACCTCGGTGATGCGGGCAAGATGCGCGAGGTCGTCGGCGGACAGCGCATCGATCACGAGGGCACGCGCCGTGGCGATGTGACCCGGCGTCGCCCGCACGAGGTCACGCCGCCCGGCCGAGGTCAACGTGATCTGGCTGACGCGTCTGTCGGCGGGCGAGGGACTCTTGCTCACGAGGCCCCGCGCCTGCAGACGCGAAACGACGTGGGAGAGACGCGACAGGGTCGCGTGAGTCGCCTCGGCCACGTCGCTCATGGTCGCCGTCGCCTCCGGCATCCATCGGAGATACGACAGCACGCCGAACTCGAAGTGCGTCATGCCCGCGTCGCGCTGCAGCTGGGAGTCGAGCGCGTTCGGCAGCAGGTCGGAGACGCGGATGATCCCCAGCCACGCCTCCGCCTCCGCGGGGGACATGCGGGGAACCGGATAGACCATGGTGGATTCAGTCTGCCCGCGCGGCCGCGAGGACGAACGACGGCGCTCCGCGACCGCGGCGGATCATGCCGCGGGCAGATCGATCGCGTGGCCGGTCCGGTCGCGCTTCGCCTGCAGATAGCGGGCGTTGGCGGCGGTCAGGTGCACACGGGTGGAGAGGACCTCGGTCACCCCGATTCCGAGCCGGCGCAGTTGCGCGGTCTTGTCGGGATTGTTGGTCAGCAGCCGCACCCGCTCCACGCCGACGGCCGCCAGCATCTGGGCCGCCGCGGCGTAATCGCGCTCGTCCTCGCCGTGCCCCAGCGCCCGATTCGCCTCGTAGGTGTCGAGGCCCTGGTCTTGCAGCGCGTACGCGTCGAGCTTCGCGTACAGGCCGATCCCCCGCCCCTCCTGCCGGAGGTAGACCAGCGCACCACCCTCGAGGGAGAGGCGCTCGACGGCTTCCCGCAGCTGCGGACCGCAGTCGCAGCGCTCGGAGCCGAAGACGTCTCCGGTCAGGCACTCGCTGTGGAGCCGCACCAACGGGGCCGCGTGCGAACTCGCTCCGGCCGGAGCGTCAAACTGCAGGAGGAGGTGCTCGGCGCCATCGACGAGCCCGCCGAAGGTGTGGACGCGCGCCGTCGCGGAGAAGCCGTCGGAGAAGCGCAGCGGCACGGTGACCGCGGTACGCACCTCCGCGCGCGCGTGGGGAGCGTTCTGGACGGCCGACATCAGAGCGCTCCCTCGGGCGCGACGGTGAGGAGCGTGCCCCACGGGTCGCGGAGGCGGAGCGCGGCGCCGTCGTCGCGGCTCTCGATGCCGGCGTGGCCCGCGCGATCCGCGAGAGCGAGGACGTCGTCGCGGCTCGGCACGCGCAGCCGCACGTCGCCGAGACCGAGCGACACCGCGCGCGGTCCGGCACCGGCGCTGTGCCACGTGTTCATGCCGATGTGGTGGTGGTAGCCGCCCGCCGAGATGAACAGCGCCGACCCGACGTCGATCGTCACGTCGAATCCGAGCGTGTCGACGTAGAAGCGGCGCGCCGTGGCGATGTCGCCCACCTGCAGGTGCACATGGCCGATCGTGGCCTCATCGCGCGCGGTGCGCTCGGGGTCGAAGTGTTCGCGGAGGAAGGCGTTCGGGTCGATGGCGGTGTTCTGCGGCATCCATCCCTCAGGCTTGTTCTGCCACACTTCGATCGGCCGATCCCAGTACAGCTCGATGCCGTTGCCTTCGGGGTCGTGGAAGTAGAACGCGTTGCTGAAGGTGTGGTCGGTCGCGCCCTCGTAGAGGTGACCCGCGCGCTGCGCCATCGACATCACGGCAGCGGCGAGCGCCGCGCGATCGGGGAAGGCGATGGCCGTGTGGTAGAGCCCCGCGTCGGCCCGCCGGAACGGCGGCAGGTCGGGCGTGTGGGTGAGCGTGACGATGGGGATGCCGTCGCGACCAAGCGTGGCCCGCTCGCCGCTCTGGCCGAGGATGTCGAGGGTCACGACATCGCGGTAGAACGCGGTCTGCGCATCGAGATCGCCGACGAGGAGCTCGACCGTGTCCATGCGGGTGGCGTCGGCGGCAGCGCCCGGCGTGTGGATCGCGGGCGGTCGCCAGGCGAGTGCGGCGTGGGTCATGGGGAGTCCTCCTCGGTACACCGGCAGTGTTCTCGACGCCGGCTGATAGTTGAAGCAACAACTAAATCCCGGGGATATTCCCGCACGTGCGCACGTGCGGAACGAGCGGTCGCACTCGTTCGAAAAAGTCACGGGAAGATAACGACAGACTCTTGTGCATCGTTATCTCTCCGTTATAGAGTGCTCGCACGGTAGTTGTTTTGCTGTGGCGACTACCTCATGTGATTGCAGGACACTCTTGGTGCAAGGGACAAGGGCCGATCGGAAGCCTCTCCGATCGGCCCTTACTTGTGCGGCCACCGTGGTGGAATAGCACCCATGCCCGACAACGCCCTCTCCGTCACCCTCGACGGCGCGCCCGACCTGCCGAGCGCGGTGCTGCAGGCGCTCTACCGCATCACGGGACGCTCGAGCGTCGAGCTGCGGCGCAGCATCCTCCGTCGCGAACCCGTCTTCACGGCCGCGCTCTTCGGCAACGACCACATCGACGTCGTCCCACGGTGGGAGAAGACCATCGCCTACCTCGGAGAGATCGGCCTGCCCTTCACAATGAGCGAGCTCGTCGACGGCGAGTGGGTGGAGGTCAGTCGCGAGACGGTCCGGAACATCCTCGAAGGCGC
>JACEFY010000189.1 GCA_016807485.1 Stenotrophomonas maltophilia
GTCGGCACGCTCACCGGCGGCGCGCCGCCGACGATCTCCGGGCTGCTCGTCATCTGGATGATGGTGGGGCTCGGCGTCGTCGGGTTCATCGACGACTTCATGAAGGTGCGTCAGCAGCGCAGCCTGGGTCTCTCGGGGTGGCGCAAGGTCGCCGGCCAGATCGCCGTCGCGGTGCCTTTCGCCATCGTCGCGCTGAACTTCCCGAACACCTACAACCAGACCCCGGGCGCTCCGTACATCTCCTTCTTCCGAGACATCCCGATGCTGTCGTTCATGGCCCTCGGCGCGATCGTCGGCTGGATCCTGTACCTCGTCTGGGTGTCCTTCCTCTCGGTCGCCTGGTCGAACGCCACCAACCTGACCGACGGCCTCGACGGTCTCGCGACCGGCGCGGGCATCTTCACCATCTCCGCGTACAGCCTGGTGACGTTCTGGCAGTTCCAGCAGCGGTGCCACAGCAGCGACCTCGTCGACACCTACGTCTCGGCGTGCTACCCGACGCGCGACCCGATGGACCTCACGATCATCGCGGCGTCGTTCGTCGGTGCGCTCGTCGGCTTCATGTGGTGGAACGCGCCGAAGGCGAAGATCTTCATGGGCGACGTGGGCTCGATGTCGATCGGCGGCGTGATCGTGGCGATGTCGGTGCTCTCCCGCACCGAGCTGCTCGCGGTCGTCATCGCCGGCGTCTTCATCATCGGACCCGGGTCGGTCGTCCTGCAGCGCTACTACTTCAAGGCCACCGGCGGCAAACGCCTGTTCCTCATGAGTCCCTTCCATCACCACCTCGAGATGCGCGGGTGGCCGGAGATCACGATCGTCGTGCGCATGTGGATCATCGCGGGGATGCTGGCGGTCGCCGGCGTCGGACTCTTCTACGTCGCCTGGCTCGCCGCCCTATGAGCTCCCGCCTGGACGCGCTGACCAGTTGGTACGCCGACTGGTCGGGCCTGCGCGTCGCCGTCCTCGGGCTCTCGGTCACCGGCTTCTCGGTCGCCGACACCCTCGCCGAGCTCGGTGCCGATGTGTACGTGTTCACCGAACGCGCGGACGGCGAGTACGGGCGTCTGCTGCCGGTCATCGGGGCACGGCTCTGGACCGGCTCGTTGGCATCGGTTCCCGACGCCCTCACCGAGTTCGCTCCCGAGGTGGTCATCGCCTCGCCCGGTTTCGCGCCGCACCATCCCGTCATCGCGGGTGTGCGGGCGGCGGGCACGCCCCTCTGGGGCGACGTCGAACTCGCGTGGCGCGTGCGCGACAAGGTCACGCGTCCGGGTGGCGCCCCCGCCGACTGGATCCTCATCACGGGCACCAACGGCAAGACCACCACGACGCGGCTCACGGCATCGATGCTGGTCGCGGGCGGCCTGCGGGCGGCGCCCTGCGGCAACATCGGCGTGCCGGTGCTCGACGCCGTGCGCGATCCGGGCGGCTTCGACGCGCTCGTCGTCGAGCTCTCCAGTCACCAGCTCTGGTACCTCTCGCTGCAGGAGGGGTCGGAGCCCCTCTCGCCGCACGCGAGCGTGTGCCTCAATCTCGCCGACGACCACCTCGAATGGCACGGGTCTGCCGAGGCGTACCGCGACGCCAAGGCGTTCGTGTACCAGCGCACACGGGTGGCGTGCATCTACAACAAGGCCGACGTCGCGACCCGCACGATGGTCGAAGACGCCGAGGTCGTCGACGGATGTCGCGCCATCGGCTTCGATCTCGGGGTGCCGGGGCCCAGCGACCTGGGGGTCGTCGACGGCATCCTGGTCGACCGGGCGTTCCTCGAAGAGCGCCGCACGAGCGCGCTCGAGCTGACCACCGTCGCCGAACTCGCCGACCGCGGCCTCGCGGCACCGCACATCGTCGCGAACACCCTCGCAGCGGCTGCGCTCGCCCGTTCGCTCGGGGTGACGCCGGAAGCCATCCGCGACGCCCTGCGCGACTTCCGGCTCGACCCGCACCGCATCGAGGTCGTCGCCGTCGCGGCGGGGATCACCTGGGTCGACGACTCGAAGGCGACCAACCCCCACGCGGCCGACTCATCGCTCGCGGCCTACCCCGGGGCGGTCTGGGTCGTCGGCGGCCTCCTCAAAGGCGTCGACATCGCCGATCTCGTCGCCGGGCGGGGCGCCCGGGTGAAAGCGGCGATCGTCATCGGCGTCGAGCGCGCCCAGATCGCCGAGGCGTTCGCACGACACGCGCCCACGGTGCCCGTTTTCGAGGTCGACCACGCCCAGACTGAAGACGTCATGACAGAGGTCGTCGAACTGGCGGCGGGCGTTGCGCGTGACGGAGACGTGGTCCTCCTCGCTCCGGCTGCCGCATCGTTCGACCAGTTCGACTCCTACTCGGACCGGGGTCGGCGCTTCGCCGACGCGGTCCGTCGGCGGATCGGAAGGGGGATCGGTGGCCACCACGACGTCGCACCGGACCCGTCCGGCGGATCCGACTCCTGAGCTGACGACCGACCACCCGGGCTACGCCGCACGCGTCTCGCTCGGCCGGGTGTTCACGCCCGTTCCGAGCGAGTTCCTCCTCATCGCGTCGACCGCGCTGCTGCTCACCGGGTTCGGACTCGTGATGGTGCTCTCGGCCACCATGGCCCGCTCGGTCGCCGCGGGGGAGAGCCCGTTCGAGGTGGTGCTGAAGCAGGGCGTGTTCGCGATCATCGGCATCCCGCTGATGTTCGTCGCCAGCCGGTTCCCGATCTCGTTCTGGAAGAAGATCGCATGGCCGGCGCTCATCGTCACGACGATGTTCCAGCTGCTCGTGTTCGTCCCCGGTCTCGGCGTCAACAACGACGGCAACCGCAACTGGGTGAGCATCGCCGGCTTCCAGATGCAGCCGGCGGAGTTCTTGAAGCTCTCACTCGCGCTCTGGCTCGGCTACGTGCTGTACCGCAAGCAGACGCTCCTCGGACTCTGGCGGCACGTGTTCATCCCCGTCGTGCCGGTCGGCGGACTCGTCATCGGCACGGTGCTCGGCGGCCACGACCTCGGCACGGCCATGATCCTCATGGCGATCCTCCTCGGCTGCCTCTTCTTCTCCGGCGTGAAGCTGCGGATCTTCGTGCTGCCCCTCGTGCTCGTCCTCGCCGTCGTCGCGGTGTTCGCCGTCACGAGCCCCAACCGCATGGCCCGCATCCTCAGCAACTTCAACGTCGACACGCTCGACTGCTACTACGCCGCCGTCGGCGACTGCTACCAGGCGGTGCACGGCGTCTGGGGCCTCGCCAACGGCGGGATCTTCGGCCTCGGCCTCGGCAACTCGCGTGAGAAGTACGGCTGGCTGCCGGCGCAGTCGAACGACTACATCTTCGCGATCCTCGGCGAAGAGCTGGGGCTCATCGGCTGCCTCGTCGTCCTCGCGCTGTTCACCCTGTTCGCGGTCGGGTCCTTCCACGTCATCCGCAAGACGCGCGACCCGTTCGTGCGGATCGTCGCCGGCGGCATCACCGTGTGGGTCGTCGGCCAGGCCATCGTCAACATCGGCGTCGTGCTGCGCATCTTCCCCGTGCTCGGCGTGCCGTTGCCGTTCATGTCGCAGGGCGGCACCGCGCTCCTGTCGGTGCTCCTCGCGTGCGGCGTGCTGCTGTCGTTCGCGCGGAGCCTGCCGATGCGCACCGCGCCGCTCCCGACGCCCGCACGCGGCGCACGAACCGAACGGCCCGCGCGCGCCCGGTAGTGTCGATGCGGTGACGACCTACCTGTTGACCGGCGGCGGCACGGCAGGCCACGTCAACCCGCTCCTTGCCGTCGCCGATGCCCTGCGCGACCGCGACCCCGACGCGGATGTCCTCGTGCTCGGCACCCGCGAGGGCCTCGAGGCCCGGCTCGTGCCCGAGCGGGGGTACGAGCTCCTCTTCGTCGACAAGGTGCCGTTCCCGCGGCGACCGAACGGCGCCGCGGCGGCCTTCCCGGCGCGATTCTCGCGGGCGATCGCGCAGGTCCGTGCGCACATCCGCGCGCGCGGTGCCGACGTCGTCGTCGGATTCGGCGGGTACGCCTCGGCGCCCGCCTACGTCGCCGCGCGGCGTGAGCGCGTGCCCTACGTCGTGCACGAAGCCAACGCGAAGCCAGGGCTCGCGAACATCCTCGGCGCGCGCGGCGCGGCCGGTGTCGGGGTCGTGTTCGACGGCACACCCATCCGCGGCGGCGAGGTCGTCGGCATGCCCCTCCGCCGCGAGATCGTCGACCTCGCCCCCGGGGCGCTCCGCGCCGAGGCAGCGGCGGCGTTCGGCCTCGACCCTGCGCGGCCCGTGCTGCTCGTCTTCGGCGGGTCGCTCGGCGCGCGTCGCCTGAACGAGACGTTCGCGCAGTCGTGGGGCGACATCGTCGGCGCCGGCTGGCAGATCCTGCACGCCACGGGGGAGCGCAACGAGGTCGCCGACGGAGATCACCCGGACTACCGCGTGGTGCCCTACCTCGACCGGATGGATCTCGCCTTCGCCCTGGCCGATGCGATCGTGTCGAGGTCCGGCTCGGCGACGGTCGCGGAGGTGAGCGCGCTCGGCATCCCCGCCGTCTACGTCCCCTATGCCGTCGGCAACGGCGAGCAGGCGCTCAATGCGGGCTCCGCGGTGCGCGCCGGCGCCGCGCGCATCATCCCCGACGCGGAGTTCACACCCGGCCGCGTGCGCGCCGACCTCGTGCCCCTGCTGCAGGATGCAGCCGCTCTCGCCGCGATGCGCGCCGCGGCGGCGACCATCGGTACGCGCGCCGGCACCGAGAACGTCGTCGCGATGATCCGCGCCGCGCTCGCGCGCTGACGTCGCCGCTGGCAGCTCCTCGCGGGGCAGTTCGTGTCGCATCCCCTGCATGATGCGGCAGCAACTGTCCCGCGAGTCCGCTCAGGTCACCGCGGCCGCCCGCGGCCGCCGATCAGCGGGGTCAGGATGCCGCCGGTCTCGGCGAGCGTCCTCGCGGTGCCGACCGAGGCGAGCATGCCCGTGACGGGCGTTGCCGCGGTGACGGAGGTTCCCGGGGTCCCGGGGGTTCCCGGGGTG
>JACEFY010000019.1 GCA_016807485.1 Stenotrophomonas maltophilia
CCACGGTTCGCCGGAAGCGGTGCGGGCGAGCGCCTTCGGGCCGCCGTAGCGGGTGCCCGCACCGGCAGCGAGGACGACGCCGCAGACGCCGCTCATGCCGCCCCGGATGCCGCGGATCGCTCCGTGCGGCGGTGAGCGGCGTGGTGCGGCGCCGCATGCAGCGGACCCGCCGCCCCGGTGAGCGGCCCGCCCGAGCGACCATGCCGCACGGCCACGATCTCGGCCAGGATCGACAGCGCCGTCTCCTCCGGTGAGCGGCCGCCGAGATCGAGTCCGATGGGTGAGCGCAGTCGGGCGAGCTGCGCGGCGGTCACCCCCGCCGCGCGCAGACGCCCGAGGCGGTCGTCGTGCGTGCGGCGGCTGCCCATGGCGCCGACGTAGCCGGCGGGGCCGGCGAGGGCGACGCGCAGCGCGGGCACGTCGAGCTTGTCGTCGTGACTCAGCACGCACACGGCGGTGCGGCTGTCGAGTCCGGCGGCGGTGAGCCATCGGTCCGGCCAGGCGCTCACCACCTCCGCCCCGGGGAACCGCTCGGGCGTCGCGAACGCAGACCGCGGATCGACGACCGTGACGGCGTAGCCGGACGCGACGCCGAGGCGCGCGAGCGCCACGCTGTGCTGCACGGCGCCGACGATCACGAGTCGGGGTGGACCGCCGAACGGCACCACCAGGAGCTGGGTCACGGGAGCGGCGTCGGTGAGGCATCCGTCGGCGTCGAAGCCCACCGTGCGGGCCGTGTCGTGGCCGAGGAGGGCGAAAGCATCCGGATGCATGCCGTCCGACGCATGCGACGCGATCGCGCTCTCCCCGAGGTCGCCACCGCGCACGCGGAGGGTGAAGACGACCGGCGCCGACGCCCGCGCGAGCGCCACGAGATCGGCGGCGGCAGGCGAGCCCGCACGCACCGCGCGGACGAGCACCTCGATGTCGCCGCCGCACATGAGACCGACCCCGAACAGCGCGTCCTCGGCGATGCCGTACTCCTGCACGTGCGCGGGCCGCCCCTCCAGCACCTCCCGGCAGGCGTCGACGACGGCCCCTTCCACGCATCCGCCCGACACGTTGCCGCGGATCTCGCCGTCGGCGGTGACGATCATGCTCGCGCCGAGCTCGCGGGGCGCCGACCCCCGGATGCCGACGACGGTCGCCACGGCGACGTCGCGGCCCTCGGAGAGCCAGCGCACCGCGTCGTCGACGATGTCACGCATCGATCGCCTCCGGTGTCGGCAAGGCACCGTCCGCCGACTCCGCCGCGATCCGCCAGACGCGGTCGCGCGACATCGGCAGCTCATAGGGCCGCGCACCCACGGCGCGGCGGATCGCGTTCGCAAGCGCCGGCGCCACGGGGTTGTACGGCGACTCGCTCATCGACTTCGCGCCGAACGGCCCGAGATCGTCGCTCGTGTCGGCGAAGTACACCTCGGTGACGGGGATGTCGGCCGCCTGCGGCACCCGGTACAGGCGAAAGACGGGGTTCTCGATGGCGCCATTCTCGCCGATCATCACCTCTTCGTAGAGGGCCGAGCCGATGCCCTGCGCGACCCCGCCCTCGACCTGTCCGCGACATTGCTCGGGATTGAGGACGGTGCCGGCGTCGGCGGCCTGAACCGACTGCAGAATCCGCACCGTGCCGGTCGCGGGCTGCACGGCGACGCGGAAGGCATGCACGTTGAACGCCAGCGAACGCTGTTCGCCCAGCTCGCTTCCGTCGGTGCGCAGACCATCGCCATGCCGCCGCTCGGCCGGGGCCGCGGCGATCAGCTCGGCGAAGCCGATCAGGCGTCCGGCCCGCACGCCGTCACGTTCCAGCGTGCATTCCTCAAACGGCATACCGCTCACCGCCGTCGCGGCCTCGCGCAGCACGCGGGCCAGTGCCAGCGCGGCGGCGTGCAGCGCCTTGCCCGCCACGGTGATGCCGGCCGAGGCGAACGCCCCCGTGTCGTGCCGCGCCGCGTCGGTGTCGGAGTGGTGCAGGTCGACCCGGTCGAGCGTCGTCGACAGATCGGTCGCCACGATCTGCGTGTGCACGGTCGTGGTGCCGTTGCCGAACTCGGTCGTGCCGATGCCGATGCGATAGCGGCCGTCGGGGCCGACGGTGAGCGTGACGTGGGAGATGTGCCCGAACGGCGCCATCGTGGCGATCATGGCGACCGCCATGCCCTCACCCACCGCCCATCCCGCGGGCGCGACCACGCCGTTTCCGCGGGCGAGCGCCGCCTGGGCCAGGTCGAGGCACTGGTCGAGGCCGTAGCTGCCCCACACGAGGTCGTGCTCCGGTTCGTCGTGGTGCGGCTTGAGGGGGTCGCCGGCCCGCACGGCGTTGCGCCGCCGCAGCTCGAACGGATCGATGTCGAGGGTCACCGCCAGCTCGTCGAGAGCCGACTCGATCGCGAAGATCACCTGCCCCAGCCCGTACCCGCGGAACGCGCCCGACGGTACGTTGTTCGTGTAGACGACCTCGGCGTCCAGCCGCTTCGCCGGGCACGCGTACAGACTCATCGACTCCGCGCAGCTGTGGAACAGCACCCCGCGCGAGTGGTTCCCGTAGGCGCCGGTGTCGGAGAGCACGTCGAGCTTCATCGCAGTGAGCGTGCCGTCGGCATCCGCCGCGAGCGTCACCGCGACTCGCATCGGATGCCGCACCGCCGTGCGCGTGAACTCCTCGTGGCGGCTGAGTTCATAGGCGACCGGCCGTCCCGTGCGCAGCACGGCGATCGCGACGAGGTCTTCGCACATGAGCTCCTGCTTGCCGCCGAAGCCCCCGCCGACCCGCGCGGTGTGAACGCGCACGCGATCGCGACCGAGTCCGAGCAGATGCGCGAGCTCATCGCGCACGAGGAAGGGCACCTGCGAGCTCGTGCGGATCACGAGCCGCCCGTCGTCGTCGAGGCGTCCGAGCGCACCGCGCGTCTCGAGCTGGGCGTGCACGACCCGGCCTGTCTGCCACGTGCCGCTGACGACGGTGCGCGCGTCGGCGAGAGCCGCATCGACGTCGCCGAACCCTTCGTGGATGCCGAGGATCACGTTGCGACCGGCGTCGTCTACCCGTTCGGCAGGTGTGCGCTCGGGGTGCAGCAGCGGCGCTCCGGGCTGCCGGGCCTCGTCGGGGTCGAAGACGGCGGGGAGCACGTCGTAGTCCACCTCGATGAGCCGGCACGCGGCTTCGGCGATCGCCGCGGTCTCGGCGACGACGGCCGCCACCCGCTGGCCGACGAAACGGACGGTGTCATCGAGGACGAGGGTGTCGTCGGGGTCGTCCTCACGGTGTTCGTGACGCGCGGTGGAGAACCGCGGCGTCGACACCGAGCGGTGATCGAGCACGAGAACGACGCCGGGCAGGGCTTCGGCGGCGGTCGTGTCGATCGCGCGGATCCGCGCGTGCGCGTGCGGCGAGCCGAGGACGCGCAGGGTCAGCATCCCGGCGTACTCCCCGGCGCGTTCGTCCGGGGTCAGGTCGAACGTGTACGGCTCGAGTCCGGCGACGATGCGCTCCGCCGCGGGCGGGTGTGCGGAGCGGCCGATCGCGTCGCAGGCCGCGAGGCGATCGGCGGGGCGGATGCCGGTGGAGCCGAGGTTCTGCGCTCCCCGCGCCACCCCGTCGCGGATCGCCTCATCGATCGCGCGGTACCCCGTGCACCGGCAGAGGTTGCCCTTGAGCCGCCGGGGGAGGTCATCGAGGTCGTCCTCGGTGAAGGTGGAGGCGGTGACGACCATGCCCGCCGTGCAGTAGCCGCACTGGAATCCGAAGTGGTCGACGAAGGATTCCTGCATCGGCGAGAGGGCGCCCGGCGTGCCGAGTCCGGCCGCCGTCGTCACACTCCGACCCTCGATGCGGTGGACGGGGAAGATGCACGAGTGCACCGGCGATCCGTCGACGAGCACCGAGCACGCGCCGCAGTCGCCCGCGTCGCAGCCCCGTTTGACCTCGAGATGACCGTGCTCGCGCAGCACCGTGCGCAGGCACTGCCCGGCCTCCGGCTCGGCGTCGACCTCTGCTCCGTTGACGGCGAACTTCACGCGGCGAGCTCCTGTCGGATCTCGCCGGCGAACACCGCCGAGACCTCGCGGCGCCAGTCGGCCGCGCCGAGCGGATCGGTGTAGAAGTCCGGCAGCGCGGTGACGTCGGCGCGCAGCGTCGCGGCATCCGGCATGCGGTCGTAACGCAGGATGCCGGGCCGCAGTGTCGCGGCAGTGACGGAGAAGACCGTCTCGCCGGTCTCGTGCGCGCGGCCGATCACGACGGCGCCCGAGCGCCCGAGCTCGGCGAGCGCGATCTTCCGGAAGCCGGTGCGGCACTGCAGCGCGCCGGCCGGGATGTCGACCGCCCGCAGCACCTCGCCGCGGGCGAGCGTCGTGGTGCCGTTGCCGGTGATCAGATCGGCGACGGGCGCGCGGTAGCTGTCGCCGCCCGGCATCCACACCTCGGCGACGCCGTCGAGCGCGGTGCAGAGCGAGATCATCGCGCCGGCCGCGAAGGCCCGGCAGATGTTCCCCCCGACCGTGGCGACGTTCCAGACCTTGAATGACGCGAGCAAGGCGGAGGCGCACTGCGCGAAGAGGGGCTCCGCCCGCCATCCGCCCCGATATCCGGCGAGCTCGGCGATCGTGCAGGTCGCGCCGATGCGCAGGCCCGCCTCGGTGGCCTCGAGAGACCGCCAGCCCATCGTCGTGAGGTCGACGAGTCCGGTGTCGTCGGGCTGCGGCTCGGAGTACAGCCACGTCCCGCCGCCGAGAATCCGCTCTCCGTCCATCAGGGCGAGATCGGCGCGCGTGCGCGCGGCGCGGTACGTCGTCACGGTGTGCAGATCCACGTCGCCTCCTCCGCGCGTCCTCCGTCGCTCGCGCGCTCGGGGCGCGTGCAGACAGCCAACACTACGGATGTGTCGACGATGTAACCGCGGAGAAACACCGGCCCCGACTGCGCGAAACGTGCGCTCCGTATCGTCGGGCTGTTCGGTCGCGACACAGCACGCGGCGGGGCATCCCGATCAGCATCCTGGAGGCACACATGACCCTGTCCTTTTCGCGCCGCTCCCGGCGGGCGAGCGTCGCGCTCGTCGCTCTGGCCGCCGCGGCCCTCACCCTGAGCGCGTGCTCCGGCTCCGGCTCCACGGATGCGTCCGCCTCCGGCGACGCCGGTGCGTCCGCGGACTTCGGCGACATCAGCGTGCAGTACTCCTGGATCAAGAACGAGGAGTTCGCGGGCGAGTACTACGCGTACGACGAGGGCTACTACGACGAGGCCGGCTTCGGCACCGTCACCGGCATCGCCGGGCCCGACACGGGCGTCGCGAAGCTGCTCTCCGGCACGGTGCAGGTCGCGCTCAGCGACGCCGCCTCGGTGGGCGCTGCGGTGGCAGAGCAGGACGCCCCGCTGAAGATCATCGGCGCGACGTTCCAGAAGAACCCCTTCACGATCGTCTCGCTCGCGGACGGCGGCGACATCAAGACGCCCGAAGACCTCAAGGGCAAGAAGATCGGCGTGCAGGACTCGAACGCCTCGGTGTTCGCGGCGCTGCTTAACGCGAACGGCATCGACCCCGCCGATGTCACGGTCGTCCCGGTCGACTTCGACCCGACGCCGCTCATCAACGGCGAGGTCGACGGCTTCATGGCCTACCTCACCAACGAAGCGATCACGGTCGAGATGGCCGGCTACCCCGTCACGAACCTCGCCTACGCCGAGAACGGCCTGCCATACGTCGCCGAGACCTTCACGGTCACGGACCAGTACCTCGCCGAGAACCGCGACCTGATCAAGGCGTTCCTCACGGCCGAGATCAAGGGCTGGGCCAAGACCTTCACCGAGCCGGTCGACGACACCGTCACCAAGGTCACCGAGCACTACAACGAGTCGGCGGCAGCCGGCGACCTGACCTTCGGCGACCTCGACCCCGCGAAGGTCAAGGCCGGCATCGAGGCTCAGGCCAAGCTCATCTCCACCGAGGAGACCGAGGCCAACGGCCTCTTCACCATCTCCGACGAGCTGAAGGAGCAGACCCTGGCGTCGCTGGGGGCCTCGGGCTGGGAGCTCACCGCCGACGAGCTGTTCGACACGTCGATCATCGACGAGATCTACGCCGAGAACGCCGACCTCGTGAAGTACCTGCCGTAACCACACCTCGATACAGGAACCATGTCGAACCTGACGAACACGGATGCCGGTGCCCGCACGGGCACCGGCATCCACATCACCGGACTCTCCAAGACGTTCTCGCTGCGCGGCGGTAAATCGCTCACCGCCCTGCAGGACACCGATCTGCACACCGAGAAGGGCTCGTTCCTCGCCCTCCTCGGCCCCTCGGGCTGCGGCAAGTCGACGATCCTGCGCATCCTCGCCTCCCTCGAGCACCCCTCGACCGGCGTCGCGCTCGTCGACGGCGAGACCCCCGACCAGCTGCGCGCGAACAGCGAGCTGGGCATCGCCTTCCAAGACCACGCGCTCCTCCCCTGGCGGAGCGTGCGCAAGAACATCGAGCTGCCTTTCGAGGTCGCCGGCAAGAGCGTCGACAAGGCATACGTCGACGAGCTCATCGGCCTCGTCGGGCTCACCGACTTCGCCAACGCCAAGCCGGCCCAGCTCTCCGGCGGCATGCGTCAGCGCGCGTCGATCGCGCGCGCACTCGTGCTGAAGCCGTCGGTGCTGCTGCTCGACGAGCCGTTCGGCGCGCTCGACGACATGACGCGCCAGAACCTGAACCTCGAGCTCCTGCGCATCTGGACCGAGAAGCCCGCGACGACCCTGCTGGTCACCCACGGCATCAGCGAGGCCATCTTCCTCGCCGACCGTGTGGCCGTCATGTCGCCGCGACCGGGCCGGGTGAAGGAGATCATCGAGATCGATCTGCCGCGCCCCCGCACGCCCGATCTCATGCGCACCCCCGAATTCCACGCCTACGTCGACCAGGCATCCGAGCTGCTCTTCGGCTCGGATGGGCGGGCCGAAGCGGAGGCGTGATGACCCGCACGCGCGTTCCCGGCTGGCTCGCCGGCCTCATCGGCGCCGCCGTGCTAATCCTCGTCTGGTGGATCTTCTCGCTCACGGCGTTCCAGCAGCAGGAGGGCACCACCTTCACTCCGGTGCCGTCGCCGTTTGCGGTCGTCGACTGGCTGTTCATCCAGGGCAACATCGCCGGCGCATGGAACGTCTTCTCGCCGACCCTCGCCGCGGCGGGCATCGGCTACCTCTGGGGCAACGGCATCGCGCTCATTCTCGCGACGGTCGTGCTGCTGTTCCCGAAGGCCGAGACGGTCATCACGCAGATCGCGGTCGTGAGCTACTGTCTGCCGATCGTGGCTGTCGGCGGCATCTCGGTCGTCGTGGTCGGCGGGGCCAAGAGTCCCGGCGATCCGTCGGCGACCGCCATCTTCCTCGCCGCCCTCGTCTGCGTCTTCACGACCGTCGTCGGCTCGATCCTCGGGTTCAAGGCCGCCGACCGCTCGGCGCTCGACGTCGTGCGGGTCTACGGCGGCAGCCGGTGGACGCAGCTGCGCAAAGTGCGGCTCATCGCGGCGCTCCCCTCCATCCTCAACGCCCTGCAGATCGCGGTGCCGACGGCTTTCCTCGGCGCGGTGCTCGGCGAGTACCTCGGTGCCATCACCGCCGGCGTCGGGCCGACCCTCATCCGCCTGCAGGGTCAGCTCGACTCGGCGGGCGTCTGGTCGGTCTTCCTGCTGTGCGCCGTCTTCGCCCTCGTCGCCTACGGGATCGTGGGCCTCATCATCCGACTCGTCACGCCGTGGGTCGCGGGAAAGGCGCTCTGATGCCGGGCAACGACACCATCGACGCGGTCAACCTGCCCGCGCAGCCGACCGCGCAGATCGCGCTCCAGGCGGATGCCGCCGCGCTCGCCCGGCTGAAAGCCGACCGCCGGCGCGCCGTGGCCCGCTCCCTCGGTCGCTCACTCGGCAACGCCGCGATCACGTTCGTCGTGCTGCTCGTGCTCTGGCAGGGTGTCGTCAGCCTCACCGGCATCTCACCGTACGTGGCCAAGGGTCCGCTCGATGTCTTCGCTTTCCTCTTCACCGACGAGAAGGCCGCCGAGCACCGCGACCAGCTGTTCCCGCTGCTCGGTCAGACGCTCGTCGACTCGGTGATCGGCTTCGCCGTCGGCATGGTCGTGGCCATCGTGCTCGCGGTGCTGTTCAGCCTCTCGAAGGCCATCGAGGCGGGAGTCATGCCCCTCGTGCTGCTGCTGCGCACCATCCCGCTCGTGTCGATCGCGCCCGTCATCATCATCGTCACGGGGCGTGGGACGACGGCATCCGTCGCCGTCATCGGCACCGTCGTGGTGCTCTTCCCCGCGCTCGCCAACGTGCTGTTCGGACTCAGCCGCGCGAGCCAGCAGAGCCTCGACGTGGTCCACGTCTACGGCGGCGGCCGGTTCACGGCGCTCCGGAAGGTCAACCTGCCCGGCGCCCTGCCCTCGGTGTTCGCCGCGATGCGCGTCTCGGTGCCGGCGGCCGTCACCGGCGCGCTGCTCGCGGAGTGGCTCTCGACGGGCACCGGCATCGGCGGGGCGATCCTCAAATTCAACGCGCAGGCGCAGTTCACCCAGCTGTGGGGTGCGATCGCGCTCATCACGGTGATCACGCTCGTGCTCTACAACGTGGTGCAGGTGCTCGAGAACGTGGTCCTGGCCCGCATGGGCATGGCCGTCTCGATCGGCTGACGCGCCCCCCGTTACTTCGCGCAGCCAGGGCCGAGTCCGCTCGAGGTCGTTCGTCACGTGGATGCCGTGACACCGCCGCACGCTGCGCTGGCAGACCTACATCCGGATGCGGTGACGAACGAGGGGAATGTAACGGTTCGCACCGCCGCAGACATGAACGAAGTGTTCAGTCCAGGATGGGAGCACCGATGAAGACCGTGTCAGATGCCGATCTGCTCGAAGCCCTGCGCGCCGCTGACTCCGCAGCGCTGGTGTCCGTGACATCCGCCGACGCGGCTGCCGCGACGCGGCATGCCCGCCCTCAGCGGCCGCCGCGGCGACGCTGGGTGATCTGGGCGACCGCGTTAACCGCAGTCGCCGTCGTTGGATTGCCCGTCGGGGCCGTCGCGACCGGGTTCGCGGCCCGGACCGGATGGTTCGGATCCCCGAATCCCGGGGATGACCGCGGGAGCTCCGTGAGCACCGAATCGGACGATACCGAGTGGTTGGATCTCGGGGCCGATGACCTCCCGCACGTCGTCGCATCGCTCTACCCCGAATGGTTGCCGCTCGCACCGGGCGTGACGTCGGATTCTCTCATCGCGCGCGTCACCGATGTGATGACGGGCATGGAGGGGCTTGCTCAGGAGACCCTGGTCCGCCGCACATACGAATCCGAGGCGTATCGGGATTGGATCGGAGCCTGGATCACCGCTCACGACGCCGGCGATGCCGACCGAGAGGAAGCGGCGGCGAGAGTCCTGGAGGAAGCGGCCGATTGGCCCGCCATGGTGAAGACAGACGGTGGCGGGATCACCGACATCATGCGCGCATTCGCTCAGAGGATCGCCGAAGGAGACAGCGAGGCGGCCCAAGCCCTCGCCCAGATCGAGAACGCCCCCGGCTGGGACGGCCAAGACCGGTCCGCGTTGGGGACAGAGATCTACGAGGAAGTTCTCGGGGCGAACGAGTGAACCCCACCGATGCCCTCACCGGCAGCATCGCCGCTTCAGCCGGCAACCTCCCGGCAGTCATCGTCACGCCCACGCCCGGAAACCCCGATCGCGCCTTCGAGGTGGCGATCGCCCCCCTCGTGCCCCTCCTCTTGCGCTACTTCGCACGCCGCGTCACTCCCACCGACGACGCGGCCGACTGCACATCGGAAACGCTCCTCGTCCTCTGGCGCCACCGCTCACGGCTACCGCAATCCGACAACGAACGCCGAGCATGGGCGTACGGCATCGCCCGCAAGGTCCTCGCAAACCATCACCGTGGCCGCGTCCGACGCACCACGGCCGGCCATGCCCTTCGGGCCGCTGCAGCCACACCTGTCCCGCCCGTGCCCGACGAAGCATTTACGGCCGCCGAGGCGCTCAAACTCCTCACCCCGAGGGATCAAGAGCTCATCCGTCTCATCGTCTGGGAAGAACTCACCGTCGCGGACGCCGGGCGGGTACTCGGCATCCGCCCGGGAACAGCACGAACCCGCTATTCGCGAGCGCTCAGCCGGCTCCGCACGACCTACGCGCTCCTCGACCAGGCGTGATGCCGGCGATCGATCCAAGTGACGACGAAGAGAGGGCACCCGTCCCGTTCCGTATTCAGTCTCCGCGACGGGCTCTCGCCCCCGCGACGCCGTGATTCCGCGGGGTGGGGAACGTCACTGGCGCACGCGGACTGAATACCGAACGCCGCGGGCTTAAGAACGCCGCGGGCATCGGCTGACCCGCAGCGGCCGCTCGGCTCAGTGCGGGTGGCCGCGCAGCGGGATGACCGCGGCGGGCAGCTCGTGCACCTTCGCCGATGCCTCCTCGGCGAGCGGGTTCGTCGACGCGCCCCCCTCGGTGCTCACCAGGCGCCCGCCGACGTAGACGGCCTTGAGGTTCCGCGGGCTCATCGCGAGCACGTACGACCGGACGGGATGCCAGAGGGGACCCACGTCGGGGAGGCGCGGGTCGACGACGACGAAGTCGGCGAACTTGCCGACCTCCAGCGAGCCGACGCGGTCGTCCACGCCCATGATCTCCGCGCCGCCGAGCGTGTGCAGGCGCAGCATCAACTCGGGCATCATCGACAGCGGATCCTTCGTGCGCGCCCGCTGCATGTAGATGCCCATGCGCATGTTCTGCCACGGATCCGACACGTCGGTGCAGGCCTGGTCGTCGAGACCGACGCCGACCTTCATCCCCATCGCGAGCATCTCGGGAACGAGGGCCGTGCCCGAGGCAAGGCGTCCGTTGGATGCCGGCTGCCACGACATCGATGCCCCGCCGGCAACCGACTCGGCGATGATCTCGGGGGTCGTCTGGATGAAGTGCCCGAACATCAGCCCGAGGCCGAGAGCTCCGGCATCCCGATACAGCGCGAACTTGGACTGCTGGTGCTCGATCGCCTCGGGCGACTCGAGGAAGTGGGCCTGGTTCGTGACGCCGTACCGGCGCATCGCCTCGACCTCGAACTCCGCGGCATCCGGATGCGGCGACCACTGCACCTGGCCCATGATCGACGAGCCCAGCGCGTAGTCGGAATCGAACGTGCGCGTGTGTGCGACCTCTGCGGCGAAGCGCTCGAAGACCTCGTCTTCGGTGCCGGCGGTGACATCCATTCCGGCGGCGTCGACGAAGCGGATGCCGGCGTCGCGCGTGCCCTCGGCCTGCCGGTAGTGGTAGTCGAGTCCGCGCAGCACCGCGTCGCCGACGCGCTTGCCGTCGACCATCGACTCCCATGCCTGCAGCGGATCGGTGAAGTTGTACGCGGTGGTCACGCCGTTCGAGAGGAAGTCGAGCGAGCCGTGCAGCGTCGACCAGTACAGCTGATCCGCCGTCATGTGGGCCGTCGTGCCGAGCATCGAATCGCACCAGCCGTAGAGGGTGTCGGCGACGCCGAGCCCGCGCAGACCGCTGGTGAACAGATGCGAGTGGCTCGAGACGAACCCGGGCGCGACGAACGCTCCCGCAGCATCCAGCGTCTCGTCGGCGGTCGTGCCGACGGGCGCCTCGCCCGTGCCCAGGGCCGCGATCCGGCCGTCGTCACCGACGAGCATCCAGCCGCCGTCGATGTACCCCGGATCGGCCGTGCCGGCCGGGATCGTGATGAGGCGGGCGTGGACGACGAGGAGCGACATGCTCCGCACGCTAGTCGGCGCATGTTTCCGCACTGTCACGGCATGGAAACACGGCGGCACGACGGGGAAACACGCGGGTCGTAGCGTCGGTCCATGGCACGATTCACGGTCACGGTGTTCTGCGGATCCTCCCCCGGGTTCGACCCGGTCTACCTCGACGCCGCGCGCGCGGTCGGCACCGCGATCGGTCGGGCGGGCATGTCGCTGGTGTACGGCGGCGGCCACGTCGGACTCATGGGAGCCGTCGCCGATGCGGCGCTCGCGGCCGGGGCCGAGGTGATCGGCGTCATCCCGCGGGCGCTGCAGGCGCGGGAGGACGTCAACACCGACCTCACCGAGCTGATCCTGGTCGACACGATGCACGAGCGGAAGACGATCATGGCCGATCGGGGCGACGTGTTCCTCGCGCTGCCCGGCGGTCCCGGCACGCTCGAGGAACTCACCGAACAGTGGACGTGGGCGCAGCTGGGCATTCACGAGAAGCCGGTCGGCATCCTCAACGTCGACGGCTACTTCGACCCGCTGCTCGCGTTCGTCGCGAACATGCGCGACCGGGGTTTCACGCATCCCCGCTACACCGACATGCTCGTCGTCGCGTCGGACCCCGGCGAAGCGCTCGCGCGCCTGCGCGACTATGTGCCGCCCGCGCGCGCCGAGGCCTCCCCCGGCGCCGAGATGACCGCCTCGATCAACCTCCCCCTCCGCCCCTGAGTCAGCGACCCGACGTTGTCCCACTTCGGGCGGAGTGTGTCCCGAAAACGGTCGATCGGCCCCACCGAAATCGACCACTTCTGGGACACGTGAGGGACATCAGCGCGGCTCGGCCGCGAGGTGCAGCACGGATTCGGCGAGGGCGCGGATGCCGCGGGCCACATCGGCGGCCGCGACCGCCTCGTCGGGGTGATGGCTGATGCCGTCGGGATTGCGGAGGAACAGCATGCCGACGTCGGTGATGGCGCCGAGCGCCATGCCGTCGTGACCGGCGCGGCTGAAGATCTCGGGCGGATCCTCGTGCCGCGCGGGGAGAGCTGCGGCGATGCCCGCGCCGATCACGTCGCGCAGGAGCGGCGCGCAGAACACCGCCGGGGCCGCGTGGATCTGGAGGGCCCGCCAGCGGAGTCCGCGGCGCCCCATGATCGCGTCGAGCTCGCGCTCGAGCCCGTCCCACACCCGATCGCGCTCGCCGTCGAATTCCCCGCGCAGGTCGAGCGAGAAGTGCACCTCGCCCGGAATCACATTGACGGCCCCGGGGAACGCCTCGAACTGCCCGACCGTGCCGATGATGTGATGCTCGGACGCGCAGATGCGCTCGACGGCGAGCGCGGCCTCGCTGGCGCCGAGCAGCGCGTCACGCCGCATGTCGTACGGTGTGCCGCCCGCATGCCGCGCCTCGCCCTCGACGACGAGCTGGAAGCGTCGGGCCGACGCGATCGAGCTCACGACCGCGAGCGGCTCGGCCGCGCGGTCGAGTTCGGGTCCCTGCTCGATGTGCGCCTCGAGGTAGGCGACGATCTCGTCGGGGCGTCGGGCCGCCTCATCGACCCGCCCGGGGTCGAGACCGAACTCGAGGAATGCGCGGCGCAGGCTCGTGCCGTCCGTGTCGGTGAGCTCCCACCACGACGGGTCCCACGTGCCGGCTACGGCGGACGAGCCCAGCAGCGCCTTGCCGAACCGGGTGCCCTCCTCGTCGGAGAAGGCGATGACCTCGATCGCGAACGGCAAGGGCACCCTCCACCCGTCGCCGTCCGGTCGCGGCACCCGCAGCAGGCGCACGATCTCGAGCGCCATCAGCACGCCGACGATGCCGTCGTAGCGTCCCGCGTCGAGCACGGTGTCCAGGTGCGACCCGAGGATCAGCGCCGGCGCGTCGCCCGTGGCGGCATCCAGTCGACCGACCTGGTTGCCGGCGGCATCCTGCCATGTGCGCATGCCGAGCTCGCGCATCCACTCCGCCGCGAGGCGGTTCACGCGCGCGTGCTCGGGTGAGAGGTAGACGCGCTCGATCTCGCCGGTCGTCGCCGTCACGCGGGCGAGCTCGTCGCAGCGCGCCATCACGCGCCGCGCGGCGGCGTCGACGGCGTCGGGAGGCACCTGCAGGAGGGGCGTGTTCACGCAGCCGCCCGGTACACGTCGGCGGCGGCTTCGACGCCGCCGGAGGCGGGGACGGATGCTCCGAAGCGCCGCAGCACCGCCTCCAGCGCGGCCAGGGTCGTGAGCACGGCGTCGCGGCGCGCGTTGTATCCCATCGTCCCGATGCGCCAGACCCGCCCGTGCAGCGGGCCGAACGACGTGCCGATCTCGATGCCGAAGTCCTCCAGCAGGGCGGCGCGGGCGGCATCCCCCGGCACCCCTTCGGGGATCTCGACGGCCACGACGTTGTTCATCTTGTGCGCGATGTCACCGAACACGGCGAGCCCGAGCGCCTGCACGCCGGCGAGCATGGCGCGCCCG
>JACEFY010000190.1 GCA_016807485.1 Stenotrophomonas maltophilia
CCGTCCGCGACCGCTGCCGACGCATCGGGCGCGTCCGTCGCATCGGCGGTGGGCGACGGGGCGGGAGCCGAGCCGTCACCGACGGTGAAGGCGTATTCGCCCGAGACGGGGTGCCCGTCGCTGGAGACCACCCGCCAGATCACGGTGACCGCGCCGGCGGCAGAACCGGTGAGCGGCTGGCTCAGCTTCGTGCCGTCGAGCACCGGATCTCCGCCGGTGAGCGACGTGCCGGCGGCATCCGTCACGACCACCTCGGTCGCGCCGGGCTCATCGAGCAGCACCCCGCTGAAGGTCAGGACGATCTCGGTGGGGAGAGCTGCGGTCACCGTGTCAGCCGCCGGCTCCGCACCCAGCAGCTCGTCGTGCGCGAAGGCGGGGGCGGCGACACCCGTCAGCGCGAGCGCGACGAGAGCGACCAGGAGCGTGCGGATTCCGTGGAGGCGACGACGGCGGGGTTTGTGAATTCCTTGTGACGACACGCTCTCGAGCCTACCCAGGGGTTTCGGGCGAGCCACCCCGGGCCTACCATGGCGCCAGGCGGCCCCTCGGCAGGCAGAGCCGAGATCGGTCGCCCCGACCGAAAGGGGTGCGCGATGGACGCGATGATGATGAACGCCATGTCCGAGGACATGATGTCGATGGAGGGCATGCCCGCGATGGACATGGCCATGATGCAGGCCTGCATGGATGCCTGCGCCGCCTGCGAGCAGGCTTGCACGGTGTGCTCCACGCAGATGATGGACTGCGCGCCGGCGTGCATGAACTGCGCCGACATGTGCAACACGATGATGCGCGCCATGATGCGGATGCAGGGGATGACGCCGGCATCCATGACGGCGATGCTCGACGCCTGCATCGCGATGTGTCAGACGTGCATGGACATGTGCATGATGCACGCCGACGACAGCGCCGTGTGCAAGATGTGCGCCGACGCATGCCAGGCCTGCATGGACGCCTGCATGGCCATGAAGGGTGCCATGTCGATGGCGTGAGCCACCGAGGTCGATCTGTCGCCGCGCGCGGCGGCTCAGAGCGGGAGCGCGTTGAACAGGCGACCGCCGACGTTCACCACGTGATAGCGGCCGTGCAGCGCCACCGGAACGCCGGGAGCGAGTGCGTCTGCGGCGCCCGCGCCGTTCCACACCGAGTGCCGGGAATCGTCGGCGACGGCGTGCAGTTCGATCGTGCCGTCGGCGCCGACCGCGGTCACGATCGCGTCGATCCACTCGGTGGGCGTCGCCGAGACGAGCCGCGCCTGGATGAGGTGGACGGCGTGGCCTGGGGCGAACGACGAGCACGCCCGACCGACCGCGCACATGCAGACCGCATCCTGACGCACCGAGGCGGGCGTGAGGCGGGACGGCGACGTGGACACGGGATCTCCTTGAGGTGAGGCGGTGGGTCCAGCGTAGGGATGCCGCCCTCATCACGCCGGAAACGCGAAACACGGGGCAACAAACGGCCGTGATCAGTCCCCTCTCGGGACTTCCGGGCCGGGACCGATCCGTTAGGGTGGGGAAGGAGGAGGACACCGTGAACGACAACGATCGACTGGGCCAGCCGGGAACACCGGAAGGCGCCGGTTCTGCCGTGCCCGCGGCCATCCATCGCGACGGCGACATCGGGTCGTCGGACACGACGCAGACGTTCGGTCACGACTCCGACCTCTCGTTCGTCCCGTTCGGCATGGAGCTGGCCGATGTCGAGGTCGAGGCGATCAACGCGCTTCCCTCGCGCTCGGCGCTCCTCCTCGTGCGGTCGGGCCCCACGGCCGGCGCGCGCTACCTGCTCGACGGCGACGTCACCACCGTCGGGCGCCACCCCGAAGCCGACATCTTCTTCGACGACGTGACCGTCTCGCGCCGCCACGCCGAGATCACGCGCACCGGCACCGTCTTCGAACTCGTCGACCAGCGCTCGCTCAACGGCACCTACGTCAACGGCGAGCGGGTCGACCGGGCCGTGCTGACCGACGGCGCCGAGGTGCGGGTCGGGAAGTTCCGGCTGAACTTCTTCGTCGCTCCCCTCGACCGCGGCCAGGCGACCGGCGCGTGACGCCGGTGTCGCCCGCCCGGAGCCGCTCGGCGGCCACCGGTCATCTCAGCATCGGTCAAGTCCTGGCCCGGCTCGCGCCGGAGTTTCCGCAGCTGACGGCCAGCAAGCTCCGCTTCCTCGAGGTTCAGGGCATCGTCACCCCGGTACGCACCGAGTCGGGCTACCGGAAGTTCTCCCCGGCCGATCTCGAGCGACTCCGCACCGCGCTCACCCTGCAGCGCGATCACGACTTCAAGCTCGCCCGCATCCGCGAGTACCTCGATGCCCACGGCGGCGAGGCGGATGCCGTCGTCCCGCCGTCGATCCTCGAGGCGCCGCGGCGCTACCGCCGTGACGAGCTCCTGGCCGCGTCCGGCGCCAAGGCCGGGCTCCTCGGCGACGCCGTCACCGCCGGTCTCCTGGCGGCCGCAGACACCTACGACGAACGGGCCCTGTCGCTGCTCCGCGCGCTCGTCGCGCTGGAGGCGCACGGCATCCAGCCGCGTCACCTGCGCACCATCCGCCAGGCCGCCGAGCGCGACGTCGCCCTCGTGGAGAGCGCGCTCGCACCGCTCCTGCGGCGCACGGATGCGGGCGCGCGTGCCCGTGCGAACGAGATCGCCCCGGAGCTGCTCCGGCGGCTCGACGACGTGCGCGCCGGGTTCGTCAAGACCGCGCTCGATCGACTCACCCCGTGAGCCCGATCGCGACACGCCGCCCCCTTCCACGCGGATGTCGTTGCCGGGGGGCGGCGGCTCCTCTAGCGTGGAAGCATCCCGACCCCACCGCAGGAGGCCACGATGACCGCGCATGACGCGTTCGGCGACACCCCGTTCGCCACGGACCTGCTGTTCACCGACGGTCTGCCGCAGATGGACGACGAGGTCGGCTACCGCGGCGCTGTCGCCGCGCGCGCGGCCGGGATCACCTACCGCCAGCTCGACTACTGGGCGCGCACCGAGCTCGTCGAGCCCACCGTGCGGGGCGCCAGCGGGTCCGGGTCGCAGCGTCTCTACGGCTTCCGCGACATCCTCGTGCTCAAGCTCGTCAAGCGACTGCTCGACACCGGCATCTCGCTGCAGCAGATCCGCACGGCGGTCGAGCAGCTGCGCGCCGCCGGCATCCGCGACCTCGCCGGCACCACGCTCATGAGCGACGGCGCCTCGGTGTACCTCTGCACATCGAACGACGAGGTCATCGACCTCGTGAGCCGCGGCCAGGGCGTCTTCGGCATCGCCGTGGGCAAGGTCCTGCACGAGGTGGAGTCGACGCTGCTCGACTTCGACCCGCAGGCGCCCGACCCCGTCGACGAGCTCTCCGCGCGCCGCGCACAGCGCTCCGCCTGAGTCTCCCGAAACCGCTCCGCGCGGGAAGCTGCTCAGCTCCGTCGCCCGTCGGTCACACTTCCCGGGGTATGTCCCAAAAGTGGTCGATTCCGGCGCCTGAAATCGACCACAACTGGGACATGGGTCGCCGGGAGTGGGACACGGGACGCACGGAGTGGGACGCGCGCGGCGGAAGTCGGACGGGGCGCGTCAGGCGCGCTGTTCGCCGGCGGCGATGCGGCCGGTGCGCATGACGCGGTCGAGCAGTGCGTCGAAGTCGCCCGCGAGCTCCTGAGCGGAGTCACCGGGCCAGATGTGCAGCGGCTTGGCCGCGCCCTGCGCCTGCTGCAGCGACGTGCGCTCGGGCAGCTGCGGCGAGAGGACGAGCGGGCCGAACATGTCGCGCAGCTCTTTGATGCGGAACTGGTGCTCGATCGACTGCGGGCGCACCCGGTTGACGACGATGCCGAGAGGCTGCAGGCGGGGGGAGAGGCCGCGGCGGATCTCCTCGATCGCGCGGAGGGCCCGGTCGGCCGCGGCGACGGAGAAGAGGCCGGGCTCGGTCACGACGATGACGCGGTCGGATGCCGCCCAGGCGGTGCGGGTGAGGGCGTTGAGCGACGGCGCGCAGTCGATGAGCACGAGGTCGTAGTCGGCCTCGATCGTCGCGAGCGCCTCTTCGAGCTTCCACACGTCGCGGACGCTGGGATGCGGCCCGTCGAAGTTGATCGCCGAAGGGCTGCCGATCATGACGTCGATCGTGCCGGGGTGCACCTTCGCCCACCCACTGGAGGTGATGGCCTGACGGACCACCTTCTCCTTGGGGTTCGCGAGGACGTCGGCGACGTTGAGACGGCCGGCGACCTGGATGTCCATCCCCGTGGACACGTCAGACTGCGGGTCGAGGTCGACGACAAGAGTCCGCACCCCACGGGCGAACGCCGCCGAGGCGAGGCCGAGGGTCACGGTGGTCTTGCCGACGCCACCCTTGAGGGAGCTGACGGAAAGTACGTGCACGAGGCACTACGTTACCGTCCCCTAGGCTGTGAAGGTACTCAGCCCGCCGACGGTGGCCCGATGCACTGGAGCCCCGGCATCCCAATGAGGTGAGCATGTTCCGCAAAATCCTGGTCGCGAACCGCGGCGAAATCGCCATCCGTGCCTTCCGTGCGGCCTTCGAACTGGGAGCTCGCACCGTCGCGGTGTTCCCGTGGGAAGACCGGGGGTCGCTGCACCGGCAGAAAGCGGACGAGTCGTACGAGATCGGCGAGAAGGGGCATCCGGTCCGCGCCTACCTCGACGTGGACGAGATCATCCGCGTCGCCCTCGCCTCCGGCGCCGATGCGATCTACCCCGGGTACGGCTTCCTCTCCGAGAATCCCGAACTCGCGGCGCGGGCCGCCGAGAACGGCATCACCTTCATCGGTCCGCCGTCGCGGGCGCTCGAGATGGCCGGCAACAAGGTGACCGCGAAGGAGCACGCGATCGCAGCCGGTGTGCCGGTGCTGCGCTCCACTGCCGCCGCGGACGACGTGGACGAGCTCGTCGCGCAGGCCGAGGAGATCGGGTTCCCGATCTTCGTCAAGGCCGTCGCGGGCGGGGGC
>JACEFY010000191.1 GCA_016807485.1 Stenotrophomonas maltophilia
CCGTTCTCGGCTGCGACGAGGCCGAACACGACCTTGTCGGCGCCGGGCACCTCGGCGGGCATGCCGAAGTCGGCGTAGGTGTTGACGACGAGATGGCCGCCGAAGACCGACTGGTAGAACTCGAGCGCCGCTCGGGCGTCTCCGCGGAAGTTCAGGTGGGTGGTGGTCTGGATGGTCATGACTGCTCCTGTTCGTGGATGCGGGGCCGTTCCGCACCGCAACGTCCACGGTTCCGCATGACTAGGTCTACTTCTGTCCTAGACCGCACCTAGGCTTCGATCATGTCCACGACGACCCGACTATTGGATCTGCTGTCGCTGCTGCAGACCCGGCGCGACTGGCCGGGATCGCTGCTTGCCCAGCGGCTCCAGATCAGCGACCGCACCGTGCGCCGTGACATCGAGCGTCTCCGCGAGATGGGATACACGATCGAGGCCACCATGGGTCCCGACGGCGGCTATCGGCTCTCGGCCGGCTCCGAACTGCCCCCGCTGCTGTTCGACGACGCTCAGGTCGTCGCGGTCGCGATCGCGCTGCAGACAGCCACCGTCGTCGGCGCCGACATCGACGAGCCCGCGTCTCGCGCGCTGACGACGATCCGGCAGGTCATGCCCTCCCGATTGCGCCACCGGCTCGACGCGCTCGAGATCATCGCCGTCGCGCAACGTCCTGGCGGTCCCGCCCCCACCGCGGTACCGCTCGAGTTGCTCGTCGAGATCGCGGGCCCCATCCGCGACCGCGTCGTGCTGCGCTTCGATTACGCGGGGCGCCGCCCGTCCGCCGCCGACGGGTCCGTCCCTCCGCGCCGCGTCGAGCCGCACCACCTGGTCAGTGCGCAGGGGCGGTGGTACCTCCTGGCCTGGGATCTGGACCGCGCCGACTGGCGCCTCTTCAGTGTCGAACGGATCAGACCCCGTACTCCTCACGGGCCCCGCTTCGAACGCCGGAGCGTCCCCGGGGGCGATGTCCAGGAGTTCCTGTCGGCGCGCTTCAAGGGCTCGGATTCGAACGAGTGGGCGTGCCGCGGCTCGGTGATCCTCGATCTTCCGATCGACGAGGTGCTGCCCTTCGTCGGCGACGGAACGGCGCACGAGGCGGCGCCGAACCGAACGATCCTGGAGTCGGGGTCGTGGTCGTGGGGCTCCCTCGCCGCTTCCTTCGGCCGATTCGAGGTCGCCATGGAGGTCGTCGGTCCCCCCGAACTCCGCGAGGCTTTCGCGACACTGGCGGGACGCTACGCGGCCACCGCCACGGTGTGACCCGTCCCGATCCATCCTCGCCTGCGAGACTGAAAGTCACTCGCCGGCATCTGGAAGGGCCGGCATCCAGCGGAACCGATCCAGGAGTGTGGACATCAGACGGATGCGTGTGAGTGCGACGAAGATCGTGTAGCCGATGACGCCGCCGGCGGTGTTCCAGATGAGGTCGTTCACGTCTGCAACGTGGCCGCCGGAGAAGAGCTTCTGCGCGGCGAGCTGAAGCAGTTCGATCGTCAGGCTGACGATCGACGCGGTGACCAGCACCTTCCTCCACGAGGGCTTTCGCATCAGGAGCGGGATCAGAAGGCCCAACGGCACGAACACCACCACATTGGTGAGCGCATCGAGGAGTTCGTAGTCGTGGAACGGGATCAGCGCCAGCGCCGGCGACCACGGCTCCGCGCGCGGGGTCGGGTTGAGGTAGATCGGGAAGACCGTGTTCGCGAAGATCCCCGCGGCGTAGACGGCGATCGCGGCCGCGACGATGGTGCGCGGCCACGTGAGACGCTGCCCGCGACGCAGAGCGATCAGTTCGGCGACGAAGACGACGACGCCGAGGGGAACGGCTACGGCGAGTGCTGGGACTTCGCCGAACGGGAGGGAAGGCATCCGTCGAAGCCTAGCCAACGCGCCGGCGCGCGCACCGTGGGTCCGTGAACGTCGTGCGTGGCGCCTCGATGGAAGGCGATCAGGCTGTCAGCACGTCGTCCGTCTTCACCGCCACGCCCAGTGCGGGCACGACTCGTGCGACGAAGTGTGCGTGAGCGGCCTCCGAGGGATCGGAGATCGCATCGACCACCACGTGCACCGAGTATCCGAGGTCGTAGGCCGCGCGGGCAGTCGACTCGACACCGAACGAACTCGCCAAGCCGGCGACCACGACGTCCGTGACCCCACTTCGTCGCAGCTCGTCGTCGAGCCCGGTTCTCGCGAAGGCACTCCATCCTGGTCGCGCGAAGATCCCCTCGGCCGGACGACGCGCGAGGCGTGGGTCGAGGACGTCGAATCCGTCCGGCCAGGTCCGTCCTCCGGCGCCATAGGTTGTCGCTCCGGCCGGCGTTCCGGTGGAGACGGCGAAGAACACGGGCCGACCGGCTGCGCGGAAACGGTCGGCGATCCGTGCGACGCGGTCCACGAGGGTGTCGCCGGGAAGTGTCTTCGCGTTGCTCAGGGTTCCCGCCTGCACGTCGACCACGATGAGCGCCGACGTTCCGCCGGCCCGGAATTCTGCGCCGGTCATTCGAACTTCACCACGACCTTGTCGGCGGCGCCCGGTGTCTGTGCGAGCTGGAGTGCCTCCAATGCTCGCTCGAACGGCAAGACGTCGCTGACGATGACGGCATACTTCTCCCAGTTCTCGATGATGTCGTCGGTCACCTCGAAAATCTCGGTCGGGTACCCCATCGACCAGACGAGCTTCAGCTCGGTGGCGAGGATGCCACCGAAGTCGAGCTCGACCGGTCGTTTGTGCACCGCGACCACCCCGAATGTCGCGCCGTGCTTCGCCATGCCGGTGATCAGGGCCGGCACCGGCGGGGCGCCCGCCGCCTCCACGGAGAAATCCGTGCCTGGCCGCACGCCGCGCACCCGCGCGGTCGCGCCGTCGCCATGCAGTTCGACGAGGCGCGCGGCGACGTCTTCTTCTGCGGAGTTGATGACCGCATCGGCGCCCACGACGAGCGCTTTCTCAAGGCGCTCCGGGACGATGTCGACGACGACGATGTGGGCGACACCCTTGCGGCGATAGCCGAGAACCGCTCCGAGGCCGATGGGGCCGGCGCCGAACACGACGACGCGGTCGCCCGGTTGGGGCTCGGTGCGGTTCACGGCATGGAGCGCGACGGCCATCGGCTCGTTGAGCGCGGCGACATGCCAGGGGATGTGCGGCGGAATGACCTTGAGCTGCACGCCCGGCTCGAAGTCCTTGACCAGCACGTACTCGGTGAGTGCGCCCTGCTCGCCGCCCGAACCGAGCAAGCCGTCGGAAAACGCCATCGTGTCGATCACGACGTGATCGCCCACGGCGATCCCTTCGACACCGGCACCGAGTTCGACCACTTCGGCGGCGGGCTCGTGTCCCAGCGGCGTGTTCCCTTGGCGAGGGGGGATGCCGCCGACATGGGTGTAGAGCGCATCCGAGCCGCAGATGCCGCAGGCCCTGATCTTCAAGAGCACCTCACCGGGGGCCGGAGTGAGAGGATCGACCTCCACCCATTCGGCGACGTCGGGTGCGGTCACGCGGACAGATTTCATGGGGTGCCTCCTCAGCGACTCATGCGGGATCGGAATAACAGTACTGTGTTCGAAAAATAGACGGAAGGCGAATGGGCTGTGATATCACTGGGAAGCGGTGCTGGGCGCGGGCGGCCGCGCGGTACGTCGCATGCCGAGATCCGCGACGCCGCGCGTGACCTCTTCGCCGATCGAGGATTCGACAATGTGTCCATGGCGCAGGTCGCCGAGGCGCTGGGGATCGGTCGGACGACGCTCTATGCGTACTTCCCGAACAAGCGCGATCTGATGTGGGAAGAGTTCGACGCGCGCGCCGACGAGATGCACGCGCACGTCGTCGAGGCCGGGGAACGCGGCGGTGAGGTCGTGGAGGTGGTGAGCGCGGCGATCCGCACGCTGTCGCGCTACTCGCGCGCCGAACACGCGGACTTCGCGCGACGGCACCGCATCATGAGCGAGTCTGTCGAGCTTCGCGCGCACACCGCGCTACGGACCTCAGAGCTCGCACAACAGCTGGAGGCACTCGGGCGAAGGAGCGCGCCCGACGTCGATCCCGAATACATCGGAGACCTGACCCACGCGCTCATGGCGGTAGCGGCTCGCGCGATCGACGACTGGGCGCGGCAGCATCCACCAGCAGAAGACCTGGATGCGTACGTGGGTGCACGCATGGAGCGCTTCGTCGATTTTCTCGCCTGAGCGGTCGCGGGCCGACCTGCATCGAACTCCGAGTCGGACGTCACTCCGGGTGCAGGCCGGCGTCGGCGTCGGTGACCCTCCAGGCGGTGAACTGCACCGTGAGGCCCGCGCGAGACGGCGCGCAGCAGAACGGCCCCGCTGTCAGCGCCGCGTCCGCGTCTATCGGCGCCACGCGAACGAGCTGCCACGGCTCGTGTTCGACGCGGGCGCGGATGGTGAGGGCATCGCCGGATCGGCTGGCTCTGACCGTGACCGGCCGGCCGCCCCAGCCGGGCACCGGCGCGAGTGACCAGTCGGAGACGCCGCGCGTCACGACGGCGCCGAGGCTGTCCACGCCGTCGCTGTGCTCGACCCCGGCCTTCATCCACGTCGTCTCATCGGCGCGCACGAAGACGCCGGCCTGGTCGAACTGTTCGGAGAAGTCGAGGATGAAGGTGACCTCGACCGCGGTGTTCTGCGTGAAGGGCCGGAGCAGGGCGTGCTCGCTGTCGTGGATGAATCCGTACGAGGTCGTCCGCCATGCGTCGCTGCCTTCGCGGGCCGTGACGCGCAGGCCGGCTCCGTCGACCACGACGGCGGCCGGCTCAGTGGTCCAGCGGCCTTCGGCCCAGTCGATATCGGTCATCACTCCTCGCTTCCCACACTCGACATCCTGCGCGGGTCGCCGGGCATCCTGCAAGGATGGGTCGGGTGACGGCAGGAAACGCGGTTCCCGGTGAGAAGAG
>JACEFY010000192.1 GCA_016807485.1 Stenotrophomonas maltophilia
GATCGCGACCGGGTCGCCGGCGGAGACGCCGAGCGTGGCGAGCCCCGCCGCCGTGCGGTCCACGGCATCCTGCAGGTCCCGATAGGTCGTCTCGCGGCCGAAGAACTCCAGCGCCGGTGCGTCCGGGTAATCCCGCGCGGACGCGGCGACGATGTCGACGAGCGAACCGGTGACGGGCTCGAGGTCGTCGGGGACACCGTCGGCGTAGCTGGCGATCCAGGGACGGGGCGGGTCATAGGAGGTCACGGCGTCAGCATAGTGGCGCGGCGGTGGCGTACGGAGGGCCACCGTAGACTGGTCCGGTGTCTGAAATCACCCCTGATCTCGTGCGCCATCTCGGCGTGCTCGCCCGGATCGAGTTGAGCGACGAGGAGGTGCAGCAGCTCACCGGACAGCTCGACGCGATCGTCGACAACATCGCGAAGGTGTCCGAGGTCGCCACCCCCGACGTCCCGGCGACGAGCCACCCGATCCCGCTGCGCAACGTCTTCCGCCCGGACGTGGTGGGCCGCATGCTCACCCGCGAGGAAGTGCTCCAAAACGCTCCGGATGCCGCCGACGGCCGTTTCCGTGTGACCGCGATCCTGGGAGAAGAGCAGTGACCGACCTCACCCGGCTGAACGCCGCCGACCTCGCCGCGCACCTGGGCGCGCGCCATGTCTCCAGCGTCGAGGCCACTCAGGCCCATCTCGACCGCATCGCCGCCGTCGACGGCGACGTGCACGCCTTCCTCCACGTCAGCGACCACGCTCTCGATGTCGCCGCCGACATCGACCGGCGCCGCTCCGCCGGCGAGCCGCTCGGCGAACTCGCGGGCGTGCCGCTGGCGATCAAGGACGTCCTCGTGACGACCGACATGCCGTCCACGAGCGGATCGAAGATCCTCGAAGGCTTCCTGTCTCCGTACGACGCCACCGTCGTCGCCCGGGCGCGGGCCGCGGGCCTCGTCCCGCTCGGCAAGACCAACATGGACGAGTTCGCGATGGGCTCCTCCACCGAGCACTCCGCCTACGGCCCCACGCACAACCCGTGGGACCTCGACCGTATCCCCGGCGGCTCCGGCGGCGGGTC
Source organism: Stenotrophomonas maltophilia (assembly GCA_016807485.1). Classification (GTDB taxonomy): domain Bacteria; phylum Actinomycetota; class Actinomycetes; order Actinomycetales; family Microbacteriaceae; genus Microbacterium. The sequence goes on from JACEFY010000192.1 coordinate 1,072, forward strand.
GGCCGCGGCGGTCGCGGCGTTCGAAGCCCCGTTCGCGCTCGGCTCCGACACCGGTGGCTCCATCCGCCAGCCGGCCCACGTCACCGGCACCGTGGGTCTCAAGCCCACGTACGGCGGCGTGAGCCGCTTCGGCGCGATCGCCCTCGCCTCCAGCCTCGACCAGGTCGGCCCGGTCTCCCGCACCGTGCTCGACTCGGCGCTCCTGCACGACGTCATCGGCGGCCACGACCCGCATGACTCCACCTCACTGACCGACCAGTGGCCGTCGTTCGCCGACGCGGCTCGCGAGGGCGCGCGCGGCGACGTGCTGAAGGGGCTCAAGGTCGGGGTCATCCGGGAGCTGCCCGACAGCGGGTTCCAGGCCGGCGTCTCCGCGTCGTTCCGCGCGTCGCTCGCGCTCCTGGAGTCGCAGGGCGCCGAGATCGTCGAGATCAGCGCGCCGCACTTCGAGTACGGCGTCGCCGCGTACTACCTCATCCTCCCCGCCGAGGCGTCGAGCAATCTCGCCAAGTTCGATTCGGTGCGCTTCGGCCTCCGGGTGGATGTGCCCGGCGGCACCGTCGAAGACGTCATGGCGCGCTCGCGCGACCTCGGGTTCGGTCCCGAGGTCAAGCGCCGCATCATCCTCGGCACGTACGCGCTGTCGGCCGGCTACTACGACGCCTACTACGGCAGCGCGCAGAAGGTGCGCACCCTCATCCAGCGCGACTTCGACGACGCGTTCCAGGCCGTCGACGTCATCGCCACCCCGTCGGCGCCGACCACGGCGTTCCGCCTCGGCGAGAAGCTCGACGACCCGCTCCAGATGTACCTCAACGATGTGACGACGATTCCCGTCAACCTCGCCGGCGTCCCCGGGATCTCGATCCCCTCGGGCCTTGCGGCGGAGGACGGGCTGCCCGTCGGCATCCAGTTCATCGCTCCCGCCCGTGAAGACGCCCGCCTCTACCGGGTGGGCGCGGCGCTGGAAGCTCTGCTCGTCGACGAATGGGGCGGGCCGCTGCTGGACCGCGCCCCGCTGCTGGGAGGGGCCCGCTGATGGCCAAGGACGCACTGCTCGACTTCGACGCGGCACTGGAGCTCTACGAGCCGGTGCTCGGGTTCGAAGTGCACGTCGAGCTCAACACCGCCACGAAGATGTTCTCGGCGGCGGGCAACCCCGCCCATGCCGACAACCACGACGCGGCGCCCAACACGCTCGTCGCGCCCGTCGACATGGGGCTGCCGGGATCGCTCCCCGTCGTCAATGAGACCGCCGTGCGCTACTCCATCAGTCTGGGGCTGGCGCTCGGCTGCTCGATCGCGCCGTCGAGCCGGTTCGCACGGAAGAACTACTTCTACCCCGACCTGGGCAAGAACTATCAGATCTCGCAGTACGACGAGCCGATCGCCTTCGAGGGCGACGTGCAGATCGAGCTGGCCGACGGCACCGTCATCGATGTGCCCATCGAGCGGGCGCACATGGAAGAGGATGCCGGAAAGCTCACGCACGTCGGCGGAGCGACCGGCCGGATCCAGGGGGCGGAGTACTCGCTCGTCGACTACAACCGGGCCGGCGTGCCACTCGTGGAGATCGTCACGAAGCCGATCTACGGCACCGAGCACCGAGCCCCGGAGGTCGCGAAGGCTTACGTCGCGGCGATCCGCGACATCGTCCTCTCGCTCGGCATCTCGGAGGCCCGCATGGAGCGGGGCAACCTCCGCTGCGATGCGAACGTGTCGCTCCGCCCGCGCGGGCAGGAGAAGCTCGGCACCCGCACCGAGACGAAGAACGTCAACTCGATGCGTTCGGTCGAACGCGCCGTGCGCTACGAGATCCAGCGGCAGGCGGCCATCCTCGCCCGCGGCGGCACGATCACGCAGGAGACGCGGCACTGGCATGAAGACACCGGCAGCACCTCGCCGGGTCGACCGAAGTCCGATGCCGACGACTACCGGTACTTCCCCGAGCCCGACCTCCTTCCCGTCGTCCCCTCCGACGACCTGGTCGAAGAGCTCCGCGCCGCGCTCCCCGAAGCCCCGGCGGTCCGCCGCCGGCGCCTCAAGGCCGACTGGGGTTTCGCCGACATCGACTTCCAGGGCATCGTCAACGCGGGCCTGCTGAGCGAAGTCGAGGCCACGGTCGCCGCCGGAGCATCGCCCGCGGCCGCCCGCAAATGGTGGATGAGCGAGATCTCGCGCCTCGCGAACGCCGAGGGCGTCGAGCCGTCGTCCCTCGTCGCTCCGGCCTCGGTCGCGGCGCTGCAGCAGCTCGTCGAGGCGGGCACGCTCACCGACAAGCTCGCCCGCCAGGTGCTCGAAGGCGTCATCGCGGGGGAGGGCACCCCGCAGGAGGTGGTCGATGCGCGCGGGCTCGCGGTCGTCTCCGACGACGGTGCTCTCATCGCCGCGATCGACGACGCGCTCGCGTCGCAGCCCGACGTCCTGGAGAAGATCCGCGACGGCAAGGTACAGGCGGCGGGAGCCGTCATCGGCGCCGTCATGAAGGCGATGCGGGGCCAGGCCGACGCGGCTCGCGTGCGGGAGCTGGTCTTGGAGCGCGCAGCGCAGCTCTGACCCGACCGGATGTCGGCGCCGACCGGCAGAATGGATGCATGGGACGCGGCGACGGAACGGGACGACTCGTCTCGCCCGAGGGCGCCGACGACACCGGCACCCGCATCCTCCACGTCGACATGGACGCCTTCTACGCCTCGGTCGAGGTGCTCGACGACCCGTCGCTCGCCGGAAAGCCGCTGATCGTCGGGGGCATCGAAGGCCGCGGTGTCGTCTCGAGCGCGTCGTACGAGGCGCGGCGCTACGGTGTCCGCTCCGCGATGTCGGTGCAGGTGGCCCTGCGACTGTGTCCCCACGCGATCGTCGTCGTGCCGCACTTCGAGCGCTACGCCGCGCTGTCGCGGCAGGTGATGGACATCTTCCATTCCGTCACGCCCCTGGTCGAGCCCCTCTCGATCGATGAGGCCTTCCTCGACGTCTCCGGAGCGCGGCGCCTGTGGGGGAGCCCCGGCCACATCGCGCGACTCCTGCGTGAGCGGGTGCGTGCCGAGACCGGTCTGGTGTGCAGCATCGGGGTCGCCTCGACCAAGCACGTGGCGAAGATCGCCTCGACGCTGTCGAAGCCGAACGGCCTCCTCATCGTGAGCGCGGCCGATACGGCCGCCTTCCTGGCCGCCCGCCCTGTCGGTGCGCTCTGGGGGGTCGGCCCGAAAGCCGTCGAAGCGCTGGAGGGTCGCGGCATCCGCACCGTCGCCGACATCCTCGCGAGCCCGCCGTCCGTCCTCGAGCGGGCACTCGGCGCGGCGACCGGTGCCCGGATCCGGGAGCTGGCGCAGGGCCACGACCCCCGCACGGTGGAGGTCTCGCGCGTGGAGAAGAGCGTCGGACACGAGGAGACCTTCCTCGAGGATGTGTCCGATCCGGGCGTGCTGCGCAGTGAACTGCGGCGCTTGGCCGATCGCGTGGCGGCTCGGCTGCGCGGCGGCGGATGGGAAGCCGGCACGATCGCCCTGAAGCTCCGCTACGCCGACTTCACCACGCTGACGCGCGCGTCCACGCCCGCCGAGCCGACCGACGTCGGCCAGCGCATCGGCGATGTCGCCATCGGGCTGTTCGACCAGATCACGCTCTCCCAGCCGGTGCGCCTCGTGGGCGTGCGGGCCGAGAAGCTGCGCGTGAGCGGCGGGGGAATGATGCCGCTTTGGGACGACGACGCCGGGTGGAAGCGCATCGACGCGGCGCTCGACGATGCGCGGGAGCGCTTCGGGGGCGGTGCGGTGAC
>JACEFY010000193.1 GCA_016807485.1 Stenotrophomonas maltophilia
TCCTGCACCGCATCGCCGACGTCGTGGCCATCGCGCTGCTGGTGCTCGTCTCGATCATCGGTTTCGGCCCCACGTTCGACGGTGCGCAGTACCTAGTCGCGGGTCTCGGGGCGCTCGCCCTGGGTCTGGCGATCGCCTGGTTCGGCGCCCGCTGGCGCTGGAGCGTTCTGCCCCTCGCGGGCGCGACCGTCGGCGCCTACTTCGTCTTCGGCGGCGCGCTCGCGCTCCCGCACACCGCGCTCCTCGGTGTGATCCCGACGCTCGAGACCTGGCGACAGCTCGCCGTCGGCGTCGTCACCTCCTGGAAGCAGCTGCTGACCACCGTGCCGCCGGTCGCGGCATCCGACGGTCACCTCATCGTGCCGTTCGTGATGGTGCTCGTCGCGACGGTGATCGCGGCATCGCTCGCCCTCCGCCTCCGCGTCGGCGCGTGGGCCCTGCTCCCGGCAGCCGCGCTCCTGGCCGGGCAGATCCTGCTCGGCGTAGCGACGCCGGCCGCACCCGTCGTGCAGGGGATTTTGTTCGCCGCCGTCGCGGTGGTGTGGCTCGCCCTCCGGAGCCGGTGGACGAACGACAGCGCCGCGGTGCGTGTCGACACCGAGGCTGCGGATGCCGGAGCGACCCGCAGCACGCGCACGCGCCGCCTCGTCGCCGGCGCGGCGGTGCTGGCGATCGCCGCCGGGGCGGGAGTGGCGACCGCCGCTTTCGCCTCCCCGCCGACGCAGCGCTACGTCCTCCGCGACTTCATCGTGCCGCCGTTCGACATCCGCGACTACCCCAGCCCGCTGCAGTCGTTCCGCGGCATCGTGCGCGACGACGCGGACACGCCGCTGTTCACCGTTACCGGCCTGCCGGAAGACGCCCGCATCCGCCTCGCGACGATGGACGCCTACTCCGGCGTCGTCTACAACGTCGCCGACGACGGTGCCGGATCGTCGAGCGCCTTCACCCCGGTGCGGTCGAACATGTCGCCCGGTGCCGAGGGCACCGCGACGACCCTCCGCGTCGACATCGGCGAATGGTCGGGCGTCTGGCTGCCCGACGCCGGGTCGGTGCGCGAGTTCACCTTCGACGGCGCTCGCGGCAGCGACATCCGCCGCTCCGCGCACTACAACGACGCGACCGGCACGGCCGTCACGACGATCGGTCTTCAGCCCGGCGACGGCTACACCCTCGACACCGTCATCCCGACGATCCCGAGCGATGCGGCCCTGGCCGAGGTGCCGTTCGCCCCGCTCAAGATGCCCAAGCAGGAGGGCATCCCCGAGGCACTCGCCGACCTCGCCTCCAAGGCGGTCGCCGACGCCGAGACGCCGATCGAGCGTGCGCGGGCTCTCGAGAGCTCGCTGCACACCGACGGCTTCTTCAGCCACGGCCTCGCCGGCGATGTCCTGTCGCCTTCCGGCCACGGCGCGGCCCGCATCAACGCGCTCTTCGCCGGCGACCAGATGATCGGCGACGACGAGCAGTACGCCGTCGCGATGTCGCTCATGGCGATCCAGCTGGGCATGCCCGCCCGCGTCGTGATGGGCTGGCATCCGAACGACGACGACCAGCCGTCGAGCGTCTTCACCGCGACCGGCGACAACGTGCACGCCTGGGTCGAGATCGCCTTCGACGGGGTGGGCTGGGTGCCGTTCGACCCGACGCCCTCCGAGGACAACGAGCCCAACGACCAGTCCACCAAGCCGCGCGCCAACCCCAAGCCGCAGGTGCTGCAGCCGCCGCCGCCCGCGCAGGAGGCCGCCGATCTCCCGCCGTCGATCGCCGACGACCGCGAGCAGGAGGACGACGAGGATGCCGGTGTCGACTGGCTCGGTCCGCTGCTCTTCTTCGGGGGCATCGGCGTGGGGATCCTCGCGCTGCTGGCTGCCCCGTTCATCGTGATGGGCCTCATCAAGGGCACGCGGCGTGCGCGCCGCCGGGCCGCGGCCCGCACCGCCGACCGCATCTCGGGCGGCTGGGACGAGCTCGTCGACTCGGCCGTCGACCTGCGCGCGCCCGTCGTCACGGGGGCGACCCGTGCCGAGAGCGCCGCCGTCGTGGGGACGACGTTCGCCCAGCCGCGGGTGGCGACCCTCGCGCAGCGGGCGGATGCCGACGTCTACGGCCCGGGCGATCCGTCGCCGGAGGACGTGGAGACGTTCTGGCGCGAAGTCGACGATATCGTCGGTGAGATGAAGGGTTCCACGACGTGGTGGCAGCGCGTGCGCGCACGCCTCAGCCTGCGTTCGCTCCGGCGCGGAGGGGCCGCATGAGCGGCGAGGCCGCTGTCGCCCCCGCCGTGTCGGCCCGCCCGGCGGCGCTCGGCCGGCGCGTCGGCGCCTACCTCGTCGACGGTGTCGTGGCGACGCTCGTCCTCGCGGTGGCGGCGGGCATCTTCGCCGGCATCTCGCTGTCGACCGAGGGCGCCTTCCCGCTCGTGCTCGCCGGCATCGGCGCGTACGTCGTCGGCGCCGCCTGGTTCGTCGTCTATTCGCTCATGCAGGGCGGTGCCGGATCGATCGGCATGCGCATCCTGGGCCTGCGTCTCGCGCGCGTCGGCGACGACGCGCCTGCGGGCTCCGGCCCGCTCGGGTTCGGTCGGGCGCTCGGCCGCAATGTCGTGTGGGGCCTGGGCTCGGCGATCGTCGTCGGCATGTTCTCGCCGCTCTTCGACGGGTCGCGGTGGCGTCGCGGGTGGCACGACAAGGTCTCGGGTGCCGTCATGACCGACATCGCCGGCCGCGGTCCGCTCGCCGAGGAGGTCGCGGCGGCCGACGCCGAGACGCCCGCGGACGATTACGCGGCGGCGACGCCGACGGTGCTGCCGGTCGGTCCGATCCTGCCGACCCTCGCCGATCCGCAACTGGAGGGCTGGACGCCGGCATCCGCCCCCGCACCGCGGGCCGCGACGGTTCCGGATGCCGGGGTCATCTCGTTCGTGCCCGGTGTGAGCTCGCCCGACGCCGCCGCGCCCGCGACCCCGCCCACGCCGCGCGGCCCCGTCACCGACCCGATCGCCTCGATCGACGAGACCCGCCTGTCGACCGGCGAGCGGCCCGTCGCGCGCCTCGTGTGGGACGACGGCACGAAGCAGGCCCTCTTCGGCCGCACCCTCTTCGGCCGCAACCCGACGCCCGAGACCGGCGCGATGGTCACCCCCGTCCGTGACGAGACGCTGTCGCTCTCGAAGACGCACTTCGAGCTCGCCCCCGACGCCGAGCGCGCCCTCTGGGTCATCGACCGGCACTCCACCAACGGCGTGGTCCTCCGCCGCGGGTCGCAGCGACAGGCCGCCGAGCCCGGCGAACGCGTGCGCGTGCACGCGGGTGACGTGCTGGAGTTCGGTGACCGGAGCGTCCGCATCGAGGTCGCTTCGTGACCGCATCGCCGATCGAGGTGCGTGCTGCCGCCGTCAGCCACACCGGGCTGCGCCGACGGATCAACGAAGACTCGTTCCTGGCCGAGTCGCCCCTGTTCCTCGTGGCCGACGGGATGGGCGGCCACGACGCCGGCGACCTGGCGAGCGCGGCCGTCGTCGCCGAGTTCGCGACCCTCGTGGGGGCGGCGAGCCTCGGTGTCGACGACATCCGTGCGACGCTTCGCCGTGCCCGCGCACGGGTCGAGTCGATCGCGAGCGACGGCCGCGCTGCCGGCACGACCCTCACCGGCGTCGTCATCGCCGAGGTCGGCGGCGTCGGCTACTGGCTCACCGTCAACGTCGGCGACTCGCGCACCTACCGCTTCGCCGAGGGCCGTCTCGAGCAGATCAGCGTCGACCATTCGGTCGTACAGGAGCTCCTCGACGCGGGCCTCCTCGACGGGGCGGATGCCGCCGCCGACCGCCGCCGCAATGAGATCACGCGGGCGATCGGCGCCGGCAGCGACGGCCAGGCCGACTACTGGATGGTTCCCGCCGAGCCGGGGGACCGCATCCTCGTGTGCTCCGACGGTCTGTCGGGCGAGCTCGACCTCGAGCGGCTGCAGACGATCCTCGCCGACGAGACCGACCCGCAGGCTGCCGCGACGCGCCTCATCCATGAGGCCCTGCTGCACGGCGGGCGCGACAACATCACGGCGGTCGTCGTCGACGCGGTCCAGGTCGGCGGACACGACGACCTGTACGACACCGCCCCGGCCGGAGCGCGCCGGGCCGACCCGGACGGCGAGACGCGCCCGCGGCACGGACGAAGGGGAGATCGATCATGACCCAGGTGCGCTACCGCCCCGCAGACGGCACGGCCTGGCGGATCGCGGTCGAGGGCTCCGCGCTCGCGGTGCTTTCGCCCGAGGTCACCGATCAGACGGCCGAAGCGGTCTGGCGTCGCGTGGGCGACGGCGGCATCGGCGCCGTGCTGGAGGCGCTCACGGGTGCGTTCGGCACCTCGCTCAGCGCGATCCCCCCGTTCGCCCTCGCCGTCGTCGAACCGGCGGGGGTGCGGGTGGCCGTGCGCGGCCCGGTCGAGATCATCGTCGACGACGAGACGGGCACGCAGGCCGTGTCCGGCGAGGGCGTCGCGACCTGGACCGAGCGGTTCCTCCCCGCGGCGCACCGCCTCACGGTGCTGGTGGGAGCGGCGAGCCCCGACGGCCCCGATCTGCCGATCCGCTCCGGCGTCGTGGCCGCGAGCGCCGTCACCGTCACCGTCGATGCCGCCGCAGCGGTGGCTCCGCCCGTGCCGGAGCCCGTCGCCGAGCCGGCAGTCGACGCCAAGCCGGAGCCGGAGGTTGCTGAGGAGAGGGCGGATGTCGAGGAACCGGCGCCGGACGCCGCATCCTCCGTATCCGACATCTCCGCAGATTCCGCCGCGACCGCAACCGCCGCCCCGATCGTGACCGAGATTCCCACGGCACTGCCCAGCGCCC
>JACEFY010000194.1 GCA_016807485.1 Stenotrophomonas maltophilia
GATCGTCCGCCGCGCACTGGCGGGCATAGACGCCCTCCAGGTCCCCGAGCGGCAGGGCGCCGTCCGCATCGTCACGCCGCGCCTGCTGGACGCCGCGCACGCCACGGGCGTCGAGGTGCACGTGTGGACCGTCAACGACCGCGCCGACATGGACCGACTGCTGGATGCCGGGGTCGACGGGCTCGTCACCGACCGCGCCGACGTGGCCCTCCGCGCCGTCGCCACGCGCGCCTGAGCACCCCGGTCGGAGGGCCCGCGACGGGCCTGAGCATCCCCTGTGAAAGCGGGCCGATCGCCGCCGGTTCGGATGATGCGCACAGGTGAGTTCGTTATACCTGACAACGACGAGAGGACCACACAATGGCAGATCGCAGCCTGCGCGGCATCCGACTCGGCGCCTCCAGCCTACAGAGCGAGGAAGGCGTCGTGTTCCACGAGCGCGCCAATCACACGTACGTCTGCACCCAGTGCGGACGAGAGACCGTCATGACCTTCGCGGTCGACGCCGAGCTTCCCGAGGCGTGGGAGTGCCGCACGTGCGGCGCCGAGGCCGTGCGTCGCGTCGGCGACACCGTGGTCGAGATCGACCACTCCGGCGACAAGGTCGCCCGCACCCACTGGGACATGCTGCTCGAGCGTCGCAGCATCCCCGAGCTGGAAGAGCTGCTGGAAGAACGTCTCGCCCTGCTGCGCGAGCGTCGCGGTGCGGACACCTCCCGCCTGAGCGCCTGAGCTCCCCTCACTCCGCTGAGTCGACGCCGGCTCCTCGTCCTGCGGGACGGGGGGCCGGCGTCTTCGGCGTGCGTGCACGACGGCGTGCGAGCAGTCCGATGGCGGCGAGGGCCACGATGCTCCCCCACCCGAGCGTGCTCTGGATCGCCTCCCCCGCCACCACGGCCGGAGTGAGGCCGGTGCGCAGCGGGACGTCGGTGACCATCGCGCCCGGTTCATCGGCCGGCAGCGCGTCGATGGTCGTGCCGTCCGGCGCGATCACCTGACTCGTCCCGACGGTCGAGAGATTGACGACGGCGCGTCCCGTCTCGACGGCCCGCATGCGCGCAAACGCGAGCTGCTGCAGGTTCTCGTCGGTTCCGCGGAAGTCGGCGTTGTTGGTCTGGAACATGAAGACCTCGGCACCGGCCAGCGCGCCGTCGCGGCGGGGGCGGCGCAGCCACGCCCCCACGCCGAGCGCCACGAGGACGACGGCGAGGGCGATCATGATCCCGATGGCGACCTCGCGCGTCATGCGCCGACCTCATCGCGGAGGCGTCCGTCGGCGACGGTCGGCGTGCCGCGGAAGAACGTCCAGCGCACCTCGCCCGGAAGCTCCCGGCCGAGGTAGGGCGAATTGGCGCTCCGACCGCGGAGATCATCGCGCGTGAAGGTGCGCACGGGGCGCGGGTCGTAGAGGGTGAGCGATGCTGCGGCGCCCGCCACGAGCGCGCCCGCCTCGATCCGGCCGATCCGTGCGGGCGCCGCCGACATGACGCGCGCGACGTCGTCCCACGCGAGCAGACCGGTGTCGACCATCGACTGTTGCACGACGCGGAGGGCCGATTCGAGGCCGACCATGCCGTTGGCCGCGGCCTGCCATTCGCACGACTTGCTCTCGGCGGGGTGCGGTGCGTGGTCGGTCGCGACGATGTCGATCGTGCCGTCGGCGAGCCCCTCGCGGACCGCGAAGACATCCTCGTCGCGTCGGAGCGGCGGGTTGACCTTGTAGCGGGCGTCGTAGCCGCGCACGAGCTCCTCCGTGAGCAGCAGGTGGTGCGGCGTGACTTCGGCGGTGACGTCGACGCCGCGCTTCTTCGCCCACCGGATGATGTCGACCGACCCTGCGGTGGAGAGGTGGCAGACGTGCAGGCGCGAGCCGACGTGCTCGGCGAGCAGCACGTCGCGCGCGATGATCGACTCCTCCGCGACGGCCGGCCAGCCGGCGAGGCCGAGCTCGGCCGAGACGGTGCCCTCGTTCATCTGGGCGCCTTCGGTGAGCCGCGGGTCCTGCGCGTGTTGGGCGATGACGCCGTCGAACGCCTTCACGTACTCGAGCGCGCGGCGCATGATGAGCGGATCGAAGACGCAGAAGCCGTCGTCGCTGAAGACGCGCACCCGGGCCCGTGACGAGGCCATCGCGCCGAGTTCGGCGAGCCGTTCGCCCTTCTGGCCCACGGTCACGGCGCCGATCGGCTGCACGTGGACGTAGCCCGCGGCTTCGCCGAGCGCGAGCTCCTGCTCGACGACGCCGGCGGTGTCGGCGACGGGTGAGGTGTTCGGCATCGCGAACACGGTCGTGTAGCCGCCGGCGGCGGCGGCGCGCGAGCCGGTGAGGATCGTCTCGGATGCCTCGTATCCGGGTTCGCGCAGGTGCGTGTGCAGGTCGACGAGGCCGGGGAGGGCGACGAGACCCGCTGCGTCGACGATGTCGGCGCCCGCGCGGGTGAGTCCCGCTCCGATCTCGGCGATCCGGCCGTCTTCCAGGACGATGTCAGCGGTGTCGCCGCCGGCGAGCTGCGCCCCGCGGATCACGGTGGTGGTGGTCATCGGGCGTCCTCTTCCGCGTGCGTCGTCTCGCGCTCGCCCGCCAGCAGCAGGTAGAGCGCCGCCATCCGCACCGAGACGCCGTTCGCGACCTGTTCGAGCACAGTCGATCGCGGCGAATCGGCGGCGTCGGCGGAAATCTCCAGGCCCCGGTTCATCGGACCCGGGTGCATGACGATGCTACCTTCCGGCAACCGCGCCAGGCGTGCGGCATCCAACCCCCAGCGGCGCGAATACTCCCGTTCAGTGGGGAAATACGCGGCATTCATGCGTTCGAGTTGGATGCGGAGCATCATGACGGCGTCGGGGTGGGCGTCGAGTGCCTCGTCGAGGTCGTAGAGGATGCGCACCGGCCACGCCGACACATCCTGCGGCACGAGCGTGGGCGGGGCGACGAGCGTCACGTCGGCACCGAGCGTCGTCAGCAGCCAGACGTTCGAGCGGGCGACGCGGGAGTGCAGGACGTCGCCGACGATCGTGACGCGGAGCCCCGCGAGGTCGCGTCCGCGACTGTCGTCGCCGAAGAACCTCTTGCGGATCGTGAAGGCGTCCAGCAGCGCCTGCGTGGGGTGCTCGTGCGTGCCGTCGCCGGCGTTGACGACGCCGGCCGTGATCCACCCGCTCGTCGCGAGCGTCTGCGGTGCCCCGGAGGCGCCGTGGCGGATGACCACGGCATCCGCTCCCATGGCCTGGAGGGTCTGCGCGGTGTCTTGGAGCGACTCGCCCTTGGAGACCGACGAGCCCTTCGCGGAGAAGTTGATGACGTCGGCCGACAGCCGCTTGGCGGCCGCCTCGAACGAGATGCGGGTGCGGGTGGAGTCCTCGAAGAAGAGGTTCACGACGGTCTTGCCGCGCAGCGTCGGGAGCTTGCGGATCTCGCGCGACTGCGTGTCGCGCATGTCTTCGGCGACATCGAGGAGCCGGAGGGCGTCGTCGCGCGTGAGGGTGCGGGTATCGAGGAGGTGCCTCATGAGGAGATCGTCACCTCATCGACACCGTCGACCTCGACGAGGCGCACGTGCACGCGCTCCTGGCGGGCGCTCGGGAGGTTCTTGCCCACGAAGTCGGGCCGGATCGGCAACTCGCGGTGCCCGCGGTCGACGAGGATCGCGAGGCGTACCGCTGCGGGGCGCCCGATGTCGCTCAGCGCGTCGAGGGCGGCGCGGATGGAGCGACCCGAGAAGAGCACGTCGTCGGCGAGGATGACGGTCTTGCCGTCGATCCCGCCCGCCGGGATCTGCGTCGGGTGCGGCGTTCGCGTGGGATTGCGGTGCAGGTCGTCGCGGTACATCGTGACGTCGAGGGCGCCCACCGGCACGACGGTGCCGGAGATCTCGGCCAGCTGTGCGCCGATCCGCTCGGCGAGGGTGACGCCGCGCGTCGGGATGCCGAGGACGAGGAGGCCGTCGGGGCCCTTGTTGGACTCGAGGATCTCGTGCGAGATCCGAGTCAGGGCCCGAGTGATGTCGGCTTGGTGCAGCACGGTCCGCGTGGTGTCGTCGGTGCTCATCCGCCGCTCCCTTCTCCGCCTCACAGGACGGGGTTAAAGGTTGCTGTGGTTCTGTATCCACCCTACCGGACGGCGGGGGCCATCACCTGCCGCACGGCCCAGCGCGCACCCGTGAGCGCGAACACGAGCAGCGTCACCGACCAGAAGCCGCCGAGGCTCACGGCGTCGCCGAAGAGGATGTCTTCGAGCCACAGCACGACGAACTTGCTGCCCGGCAGGATCAGCACGAGCATCGCGACCGAGGTCACACGGTCGAGGGTGCTGGATGCCGCAGCCCGCCGGGCGAGCACGGCCTTCTTCACGCGCAGCACGCCCTCGACGACCACCTTGAGCAGCAGGGCTGTGAGCAGCGACATCGCGAAGCTCTCCGCGATCATGTCGGGCACGAACTGGAACGCGAGATTCAGGATGACGACGTAGACGAAGACGTCGACGAGGTGGCGGGGGTCGATGCGCATGGGGTGTCCTCTCGGGCCGGTCCACCAGCGGGCTCACTCTAGGGGAAGGTGTCCCGTCACCGTGAAGGTACTCTCATCCAACGGGTGCCTCTCTATCCTCCGGTGGTTGAGTAGCCGCCGGAGGCGGCGTACCGAAACCACGCGTGCGGTGGCGGGGTGATCTCGGTACACCGCGGCTGCGCCGCGGCACTCGATCACCGGGATACCGGGCGCGGCGCTCGATCACCGGGGTACCGGGCGCGGCACTCGATCACCGGGGTACCGGGCGCTGCACTCGATCACCGGGGTACCGGGCGCGTGCCTATCCTTCGGTGGTTGAGTAGCCGCCGACGGCGGCGTA
>JACEFY010000195.1 GCA_016807485.1 Stenotrophomonas maltophilia
CACCGCTCTTCCTCGGCTCGACGGCATCCTTCTTCGCCCATGACGTGTCGCTCGCGGAGATGTACCGGGGTCTGCTCGACGACGCCGCCGACCGCATCGTCGAGGTCGTCCGCGCGGTGGTGGCCGACCAGCCGGTGCTCGTGCACTGCACCGTGGGGAAGGACCGCACCGGCGTCACCGTCGCCCTCATCCTCGCGGCCGCCGGCGTCGGCGACGACGACATCGTCGCCGACTACGCCCGCACCGAGGCGCTCCTGCCGGCCGCCCGCAACGCCAGGATCGTGTCGTTCCTGCGCAGCCTGCACCCGGACGCCGTCCACCTCGAAGAGCTCGCCACGCGCTCACCGGCGCCGGTCATGCGGGGCATGCTCGCCGATCTCCGGGCCCGCTACGGCGCGCCCGTCGAGTACCTGCGGGCGCACGGCCTGGCCGACGCCGAGATCGCCGAGCTCCGACGGGTGCTGCTGCGGGTCACCTGAGACCTCGCCCGATAAGGTGAGGCTCCCCTTCCTTCGGGCTATAGTGGAGGCATCATGACCGCCACCACCGTGCTCCACAACGCCGCCGCCTGCAAGGCGTCGCGGCACACGCGCGTGCAGCACCTCATCACGGCCGACGAGTCGTCGCTCGCCGAACTCGAGGCGCTCCTGGCGACCCTCCCGATCTGCTCGACGGGCCGCGTGTTCATCGAGGTTCCGGATGCCGCATCCATCGGCCACGTCGACGTGCCCGCGCGGATGATCGTGACGTGGCTCGACCGGTCGTGCCGCAGCGGCGCACCGGGATCCGGGCGTTCGTGCGCTCCCGGTGAGGCCCTGACCCGCGCCGTGACCGCCTGGGCGGATGAGATGCTCTGCGATGCGGCGAACGGCACGCGGGTGCACCTGCTGGGCGGATTCCTGGGAACGGCCGACATCTTCGACCACCTCACCGCCGCACTGCACGTCGACTCCGCCGCGATCGACGTGCCCGCGCGCTTCGGCCTCGCCCGCGCCCGCTGATCAGCGGACATAGTTGCCGTCTTCGAGTCCCGCGAGGATCTCGAACCGGTTCGTCAGTGGATCGCGCCCGGCGATGAGGTACAGCACCGGCATCAGGAATCCGTAGCGCCGCCACTGCCGCGCGTGGACGGCCTCGTGCCGGAGGACCGCGTCGCTCACCGTACCCGCACCGGTGAGGAAGCACCGCCCGACGCAGACGCCGCCGCGGCGGAACGCCCAGCCGGGCATGCCGGTGAACACCCACAGCTCGCCGCGTCGCTCGACGCGCCCGGTCGACCAGAGGGCACCCCAGGTCCAGCCGACCGCCGTGCCCCACCATGAGCCGATGAGGCTGAGGGGGGAGTCGAGCAGGAAGCCCGGGAGCAGGGCGTCCAGGCGCGCGCCGCGGACGACGGCGCGCTGGGCCCGTTCGCGCCAGCCGGCGGGCGGCGTGGCGATCACTTGAGCGCCCCGAGCACGCGAAGGATCGTCCCGAGGTCGTCGACCGCGGCGGCAGGAGACGACGGGGCGAACCCCGCGATCGACGCGCCCACGAGCGGAACCTCGGCACGGATCGCGGCGATCGCGGCGGTGAGCTGTTCGAGCGACAGTCCGAAGGGGACCGGCAGGGCGAGGCCGCCCAGCACGGCGGGATCGAGCACGTCGAGGTCGACGTGGATGTACACCGCGTCGGCACCCGTCGCGGCGACGGCGGACGCGGCTGTCGCCGGGTCGCCCAGGTCGGCGATGCTGAGCGTCCGGAGGCCGGAGGTCTCGACGAACTCCCACTCGGCGTCGTCGAACTCGCGAGCCCCCGCGAGCACGACGCGCGCGCGGTCGACCCCGCCCGAGGGCAGGTCGACGGGCTCGAACGACGCCCGCAGGGCCATGCCGGCCACCGCGCCGGAGGGGCTGGATGCCGGGGAGTGCAGGTCGGCGTGCGCGTCGAACCAGACCACCGCGAGCCCCGGGTGCCGCGCGGCGGCGTGGGCGATGGCGGGGAGGGCGACACCGCAGTCGCCGCCGACGACGATCGCGGGCTCGTCGGAGGTCTCGAGGGCGAGCGTCACGGTCTCCGCGACGCGGTTCACCGCGCTGAATCGACGGATGCCGGTGCCCAGCGACTCGCCCGCCTCCACGGGCACCTCCACGCGGACCGTGGCCGCACGCGGCAGGTCGCCTGCGATCGCCTCGGCCCCGTCGATCAGGTGCATGGCCCGGGTGGAGGGAGATCCCTGCCACTGCGGGGCGACCAGATAGCGCGTCATGGGTCCATCCTCTCCCGCGGGCGTGCCCGCACACGACGATGCGGCGCCGAGCACGAGACCCGGCGCCGCATCGGTCGGACTTCTACTGCTCGATCGCGGGAGCGCTCGTGCTCCCGGTCTTCAGCGCGGCCAGGCGCGCCTCGACCTCGGTGAGCTCACCCACGTCGTCGAGGGAGTCGAACTGGGCGTCGAGGCTCGACGCGGCGAGCTCGGCCTTGCCGGACGCGAGGGCCTCCTGACGCCGGACCTTGTCCTCGAACCGACCGAGCTCGCTCGTCGGGTCGAGGACGTCGATCGACTTGACCGCGTCGTGCACCTTGTTCTGCGCCTCCGCCGACTTGGCGCGGGCCAGCAGCTCGGAACGCTTCGAGCGCAGCTCCTGGAGCTTGCCCTTCATGCCGTTGAGGCCGTCCTTGAGCTTGTCGACGACTTCGGTCTGGGCGGCGATGGCCGGAGCGATCGCGCTCGCCTCGTTCTCCTCGCTGATCTGGCGCTGCAGCGCGATCTTCGCGAGGTTGTCGAACTTGTCGGCATCGGCCTGATTGCCGCCGGCGCGCAGCTCATCGGCCTTCTTGCTCGCCGCGAGGGCCTTGTTGCCCCACTCGGTGGCCGCCTTGACGTCCTCCTCGTGGTCACGCTCCAGGAGGCGGAGGTTGCCGATCGTCTCCGCGATGGCCGACTCGGCATCGGCGATGTTGTTGGTGTAGTCGCGCACGAGCTGGTCGAGCATCTTCTGCGGGTCTTCCGCGGAGTCGAGCATCGCGTTGATGTTCGCCTTCACGAGCGTCGAGATGCGACCGAAAATGGACTGCTTTGCCATCGGATTTCCTTTTCTTCTCAGGTGGGTGGGTGAACGGTCGGTGCCGTCGTCACGAGGTCCGGAGCGTGCTCAGAAGCGTCCTCCTCCGCGTCGGCCACGCGTGCCGCCGCCGCCGAAGCTGCCGGGTCCGGCGCCGCCGCCGCCGCGCCCGTCCATGACGCGGTAGGTGCCGGCGGAATGCCATGCCATGCGGATCATGAGCGGGCCGTAGTTGCCGAAGTCGGCGGGCCACCAGTCCTGCGACGTCGTCAGGAGTCCGTTGATCTCCGACTTGACGGCGGCCAGGTCGAGCGCGGCGAAGGCCGCGCGGTAGTCGAAGTCGCCGCCGAGCGGGTTGGCCTCGACGGGGTTCTTCTTCAGGATGCGGAGGTTCAGCTGGTTCGGCCACCACACGTTGTTCGCCGATCCCGACGTCGGGTGCGGCTGTGCGTGGATCACGGGGCACGTCGCCGCCTCGTCGGCGTAGGCCTCGGCGGTGTCGGTGACGGTGAGGGACTGGTCGATGTCCGTCGGGTTGTCGCCGATGGGGGCGACGCTGTCGTCGTGGTCGGTCATGGTGTTCCTTCCTCGGGGAGTGTGGGGGTCAGGGGTGAGCGGATGCGCAGGCGGGGCAGACACCCCAGAAGGTGACCTCGGCCGCCTCGACCGCGAAGCCGTGGGCGTCGGAGGGCTCGAGACACGGCGCGGCGCCGATGACGCAGTCGACGTCTTCGACGGCGCCGCACGATCGGCACACCAGGTGGTGATGGTTGTCGTCGACGCGGAGCTCGAAGAGCATCGAGCGGCCGGCGGGCTCGATGCGGCGGACGATCCCCGCCTCGACGAAATCGCCGAGCGCGTTGTACACGCTCTGGATGCTGGTGCGCGGGAGATCGGGCTCGATCGCCGCCAGCACGGCGTCGGCGCTCGCGTGCGGGTGCGCGCGGAGTGCGTCGTACACCGCGGTCCGCGGCTCAGTGACGCGCAGCCCCGCGGCGCGGAGCGCCTCCACCGCCGAAGCGGCCGGTGCCTGCACGGGGGATGTCACGCCATCCACCCTACCGCTGTTTTGATCGGTACAAAACTACGACCGGCACCGTGTCTCGAAAAGCAGGGCGGATCGCGCTTCTGGGCCCCGACAGCGCAGGATCACCGCGATCGACCCTGCTTTCGGCACGCGCCTCGCTGTCGCGCACCGCTCAGTAGCGGTAGTGATCCAGCTTGTAGGGGCCCTCGACCGGGACGCCGATGTAGGCGGCCTGCTCGGCAGTCAGCTCCGTCAGCTCCACGCCGAGCGCAGCCAGGTGCAGGCGCGCGACCTTCTCGTCGATCACCTTGGGCAGCACGTACACGCCCACGGGGTATTCCGCGGGCTTCGTGAAGAGCTCGAGCTGGGCCAGCACCTGGTTGGTGAACGACGCGCTAATGACGAACGAGGGATGGGCGGTCGCGTTGCCGAGATTCAGCAGGCGCCCCTCCGAGAGGACGAGGATGCTGGTTCCGCTCGGCATCCGATACTCGTGCACCTGCGGCTTGATCTCGATCTTCTCGACGCCGGGCACCGCCTCGAGGCCGGCCATGTCGATCTCGTCGTCGAAGTGACCCACGTTGCCGACGATCGCGAGGTGCTTGAGGCCCTGCAGGTGCGCGGTGGTGACGACGCGCGTGTTGCCGGTGCCGGTGATGAGGATGTCGACGTCGCCGAGCACCGACTCGAGCTTGGCCACCTGGAAGCCGTCCATCGCGGCCTGCAGCGCGCAGATCGGGTCGACCTCGCCGATGATGACGCGCGCGCCCT
>JACEFY010000196.1 GCA_016807485.1 Stenotrophomonas maltophilia
GCACGAAGGCGCCGTCGATGAAGGCGCGGGCGGCGCGGACGACGCGGCGTTCGGAGGTCACCTCGTCACGCTATTGCGCACGGACCGCGGCACCGTTTCACCGATGTAACGCTCCTGTGACGGAGTGCCGGTCGGCCGGTGGAGCGCGCTAGCGTCGTGCCGTGCCCCTCGACGAATTCAACCGCGCGACCCCCACAGACGCCGCTCGGACGGCCGCCGTGTGGGCAGCGGTGCCGCACTGGGTGGATGCCGTCGTCGCCGGCCGCCCGTATGCCTCCGTCGACGACGCCGCCGCCGCGGCAGAGCGCGCGGCCGCCGACTGGGGCGCTGCAGAGCTCGACGCGGCGCTCGCTCACCACCCGCGGATCGGGCAGCGCCCGACCGGACCCGGGGCGGAGGCTGAGGCATCCCGCCGCGAGCAGGCCGCCATGTCGACGGCGGACGACGACGTCACCGCGGCCATCGCCGCGGCGAACGCGGCTTACGAGCCGCGGTTCGGGCGCGTCTTCCTGATCCGCGCCGCGGGACGCGCTCCCGCCGAGATGCTCGCCGAAGCCCGGCGACGCCTCGGCAACGACGACCACACCGAATCCGAGGAAGCGCTCGATCAGCTGCGCCAGATCGCCGTTCTGCGACTGCGCACGACTCTGGGGGACTGACCGATGACGACCCACATCACGACCCACATCCTCGACGCCACCGCCGGCGCGCCGGCCGCCCACGTCGCCGTGTCCCTGGGGCGCTACGTCGACGGCGTCCTGGCGCAGCTCGCGCAGAGCACGACCGACGCGGACGGCCGCGCGGCGCTCGGGCCGGAGCGGCTCGAGCCCGGCATGTACGCCCTCACCTTCGGCAGCGGCGCCTACTTCCAGGGCCGCGGCCAGGAGACGTTCTACCCCCTGGTGACCGTCACCTTCACCGTGGCCGACCGCGCGCACTACCACGTGCCCCTGCTGCTCAGCCCGTTCGGCTACTCGACCTACCGCGGCAGCTGACCGCCGCGGGCAGGTCGTAACGCGGCGGCATCCGTGGGGAAACGCCCCCGTGACACGCGCCTTCTAGCGTGCCGCTATGAAGGTCATCATCATCGGTGCGGGCATCGGCGGAACGAGCGCGGGCATCGCACTCCAACGACTCGGGCACGACGTCGTGATCTACGACCAGATGCGCGAGAACAAGCCCGTCGGCGCGGCGCTGTCGCTCTGGTCGAACGGCGTCAAGGTGCTCAACTGGCTGGGGCTCGGCGCGGAGGTCGCGGCCCTGGGCGGCGACATGGCGACCATGGCCTACCTCGACGGGATGAGCGGCGAGGTCCTGTGCGACTTCTCACTCGCTCCGGTGACGGCCCAGACCGGGCAGAAGCCGTATCCGGTCGCCCGCGCCGACCTGCAGGCGCTGCTCATGCAGACCGTGGGTCTCGCCCATGTGCACCTCGGACGCAAGGTCGTCGGGATCGTCGACGACGGAGCCTCGGTCACGGTCACCTTCGCCGACGGCGCGACCGACACGGCCGACCTCGTCATCGGGGCCGACGGTGCGCGCTCACTGACGCGGGCGCACGTGCAGCCGGCCGGGGCGCCGGAGATCGTGCGCGAGTACTCCGGCTACA
This sequence comes from Stenotrophomonas maltophilia, assembly GCA_016807485.1. GTDB lineage: Bacteria > Actinomycetota > Actinomycetes > Actinomycetales > Microbacteriaceae > Microbacterium. The sequence continues at coordinate 1,610 of JACEFY010000196.1, forward strand.
CCAACTTCAACGGTCTGATCCCCGCCGACCCGGCGATCGGCGCGCGCGATGCCTGGACCACCTACGTCGGCGGCGGCAAGCGCGCCGCCGTCATGCCGGTGGCCGGGGACCGCTTCTACTTCTGGTTCGACGTGCCGCAGCCCGCGGGGCTGCCCTACGACCGCGATGAAGGAAAGGCGCCCCTCGAGGCGGCGTTCGACGGCTGGGCGCCGGGGGTGCGCGCGCTGATCGACGCGATCGACCCGGCGACGTCGCTCAACCGCGTCGAGATCTGGGACATCACCCCGTTCCACACCTGGGCGAAAGGACGCGTCGCGATCCTCGGCGATGCGGCTCACAACACCTCGCCCGACATCGGCCAGGGCGCGTGCTCGGCCCTGGAAGACTCGTTCGCCCTCGGCATCGCGTTCGCGACCAACACCGTGAGCATCGAAGACACCCTCCGGCGCTACGAGAAGATGCGCACCGAGCGGGCCGGCGAGCTGGTGCTCCGCGCCCGCAAGCGCGGCGACGAAACCCACGCGTACGATCCCGACGCGACGGCGGCGTGGTACGAATCGCTGCGCGGCGCCGACGGCACCGGCATCATCCGGGGCATCGTCAGCAACATCGAGGGCAGCCCGGTCCACCTGGGCGCCGGCGTGCTCTGACCCGAGTCGCCGGGGCGGCCGGCCCCCGTCAGGGCTTCGGTTCGTCTGCCGACGGCTCCGCGTCCAGCTGCACCGGGATGAGTCCGGTGCCCTGCGCGTCGGGGTGCACGAGCGCCGCCGCGGCAGGCCCTCGAACCGCGTCGTGGCCGCTCATCGACGGCGCGAGCGCCTCGGCATCCCGCACGTCCTTCGTGTTGAGCAGCAGGTTGAGCAGGATCGCGACGATCGCGCCCGCCGAGATGCCCGAGTCGAAGATCAGCTGGAACCACGTCGGGAACTCGTCGTAGATCGTCGGCGTCACCGTCGGCAGCAGTGCGACGCCGACCGAGATCGCGACGATCAGCACGTTCTTGTTGTTGAACTTCACCTTCGCGAGGGTGCGGATGCCGGAGGCCGCCACCATGCCGAACAGCGCGATGCCGGCTCCGCCGAGCACAGCGCGCGGCACACCCTCGACGATCGCCGAGACCTTCGGGATGAGGCCGAGCACCACGAGGATGACACCGGCCATCGTGGCGACGTAGCGCGAGCGCACGCCGGTGAGCGAGACGAGCCCGACGTTCTGGGCGAAGGCGGTGTACGGGAAGGTGTTGAAGATGCCGCCCAGCACCGTGCCCAGGCCGTCGGCGCGCAGGCCGTCGGCGAGCTGCGTGCGGGTGACGGGCTTGTCGACGATCTCACCGACCGCGATCATGTCGCCGGTCGTCTCGGTCATGATGACGATGCCGACGATGCACATCGAGATGATCGAGGCCACCTCGAAGGCCGGCAGTCCGAAGTGGAACGGGGTGACGAAGGCGAACCAGCCCGCATCCGCGACGCCCGACCAGTCGGTCATCCCGGGGACGAAGAGCGCCACGAGTGTGCCCACGACGAGTCCGAGCAGCACCGAGACACGGGCCAGCGCGGCCGGCGCGAACCGTTCGATCAGAACGATGAACAGCAGCGTGCCGAAGGCGAACGCGACGTTGATCGGCGGTGCGCCGGGGGCTTCTTCGCTCGATCCGGTCATGATCCAGCCGGCGGCGACCCGCATGAGCGAGAGGCCGATGATGAGGATGACGGTGCCGGTCACGATCGGCGGGAAGAAGCGCAGCAGCTGCGCGAAGAACGGTGCCACCAGCACCATGAACAGTCCGCACGCGATGACGGAGCCGAAGATGGTCTGGATGCCGTGCTGCTGGCCGATCGCGATCATCGGACCGACCGCGGCGAAGGTCACGCCCTGCATGAGCGGCAGCCGCACGCCGAAGCGCCAGAAGCCCACCGACTGCACGATCGTCGCGATGCCCGCGATGAAGAGGTCGGCGCTGATGAGGAACGCCAGGTCGGCCGCGCTGTAGCCCAGCGCCCCACCGACGATGAGCGGCACCGCGACCGCGCCGGCGTAGAGCGCGAGCACGTGCTGCAGACCGAGGGGGAACAGCCGTGCGAACGGCGGGATGGAGTCGACGCCGTTCTCGGCGGCACGCGCCTTCCGGGCGGCGACCTTCGTCGCCCGCTCTTCGGTGGTGGTCATTGCCGACTCCCGTCTGTGCAAGGGCGCGGGGGTGTTCGCACCCCGTCGTCAGGCGACGGTATGCCGGGGTGCGACCGCGGCGCCAGCCGACCCGCGATCCGTTCGCGGGATTTCACCGGGCGAAACAGGCCGGAAACGCCGTCGGCGTCACAGGCGCCGGGCGAGCTCGGCGGCGGCGGTCAGCCACGCATCGCGCGATTCGGGCGACAGCGCGTCGAAGTCGATCGGTCCGCCGTCGACGAGCGCCGGGTCGAACGGCACGTGCACGACGCTGCCGGTCACCTGCGCGAAGTGGCGCTCGAGGCGCTCGGCGAGTTTGCGGTCGGGCTTGGCCGACGGCGCCGCGAGGATCGTGACCGCGTCGTCGATCTTCTGATCGAACCCCTTCTCGCGGAGGCCGTCGAGCAGCCAGGCGGCGCTCGCGGCCGTGTCTTCGCGCACGGTGGAGACGATCACGAGCTGGTCGGCCGCCGCGACGGCCGCGACCCAGTTCGACGCGCGCATGTTGTTGCCCGTGTCGATGATGAGCAGGCGGTAGTAGCGCGAGAGCACACCGTGCAACCGATCGAAGGCGGCGGCGTCGATCGTGGAGGATGCCGCGGCATCCTCGTCCGACGCGAGCACGTCGAAGCGCGCGTCGACCTGCGTGCGCACGTACGTGTCGAGCGCGGCGAGGCTCGCCTGGCTGGGCTCGGTGAACTGGTCGAGGTGCTCGAGCAGGTCGACGGCCGTGCGGTGGTGCGGCGCGTTCTGCGCGCGCCAGCCGAGGGTGCCGCGGGTCTCGTTGTTGTCCCAGGCGAGGGTCGCGCCGCCGCGCTGGGTGCCGAAGGTCGCGGCGAGCAGCAGCGTCGAGGTGGTCTTGTGCGCGCCGCCCTTGGGGTTCAGCACGACGATCGTGCGGGGCGCGTCGAGGCGCCGCTGCACGGCGCGCTCACGGTCGACGGTGTCACCGGCGCCGATCGGTTCGGCGAGTGCGCTGTCGAGGTGGTGCTGGCCGCCGTGGCGGCGACGCGGTCGGGCACGGTCGTGGCGGGCACCG
>JACEFY010000197.1 GCA_016807485.1 Stenotrophomonas maltophilia
GCTCGCCCCCGACGATCGGGTCGCCCTCGCCGACGTGCGACTGCTCGCACCGATCGTGCCCACCAGCATCCGTGATTTCGTCGCGTTCGAAGAGCACGTCGAGGGCGTCAGTGCGTCGGTCGACGGGAAGAGCGAGGTCGTGCCGGAGTGGTATCAGGCGCCGACGTTCTACTTCACCAACCCCCACACCGTCCTCGGCCCGGGCGCGGCGGTTCGTCCGCCCGAGACCGAACGGCTCGACTTCGAACTCGAAGTGGCCGCCGTGATCGGCGGGGTCGCCGGCTCGGACGGCGCCCACCTCGACGTCGAGACGGCGGCCGCGCACATCTTCGGATACACGATCATGAACGACTGGTCGGCGCGCGACCTGCAGGCGCGTGAGATGAAGGTGCGCCTCGGCCCCGCGAAGGGCAAGGATTTCGGCACGTCGCTGGGCCCCTGGATCGTGACGGCCGACGAGCTCGCTCCGTACGTGGACGACGCCGGCTTCCTGGCGGTCCGCGCCGAGGTCTACGTCAACGACGCGCTCATCGGTGAGGACCTCGTCTCGAACATGGGGTGGCCGTTCCCCGAGCTCGTCGCCTACGCCGCCCGCAACTCCCGCGTCGTGCCCGGCGACGTGCTCGGCTCGGGCACCGTCGGCAACGGCGGATGCCTGGGTGAGCTGTGGGGTCGCGCCGGAGCGCTCGTCCCGCCTCCCCTCGCCGCCGGCGACACCGTGCGCATGGTCGTCGACCACCTCGGCGAGCTCACCGGCACCGTCGGCGAGGCGCTCGCCGCACCCCCGCTTCCCGCCGCACGCCCGCGTCCGCGGACGCGCCGCATCCCCACAGAGTAAGGAACACGACATGACCGACCGACTCGTCTCCCACCTGCGCTACGCGGCGCTCGCGGTGCCCGACTTCACGACGGAGCGGGACTTCTTCGTGAACTTCTGGGGCCTCACGGAGGTGCACGCCGAAGACGGCCTCAGCCACCTCGCCGCCGAGGGCTCCAGCGAGCCGTTCATCCTGCGGCTCCGTCAAGACGACAAGCGCATCGATCTGGTCGGGTTCGCGGTCGCCAGCCGCGCCGACCTGCATGCGCTCGCCGACAAGCTCCACGCGGAGGGCGTGCAATTCGTCCACGAGCCGCAGGAGCTCACCGGCTTCAGCGGCGGCTACGGCTTCCGGGTGTTCGACGGCGACGGGCGGGTGCTGGAGTTCTCGACGGGGTACCAGACGCGTGAAGCCCGCAAGATCCGCGAGCGCGAGCCGATCCCCGCGAAGCTCTCGCACGTCGTGTTCAACTCGGCGAACCTCGAACAGTCGGCGCAGTGGTACATCGACCACCTCGACTTCTCGATCTCCGACTCGCTGACCCGGCCCGACGGCGCGAGCATGATGCACTTCATGCGCTGCAACACCACGCACCACTCGGTCGCGATCGCGATGGGCCCGCATCACTCGCTCCATCACCTGTCGTTCGAGATGCGCGGCATCGAGGAGTGGATGCGCGGCGCGGGCAAGATCCTCCGCTCGGGCGCCCGCATGATCTGGGGTCCGGGGCGTCACAACGCCGGCGACAACACCTTCGCCTACTTCCTGAGCCCCGCCGGCAACACCATCGAGTACACGACCGAGCTGTCGGTGATCGACGAGGAGACGTGGGAGCCGCACCGGCTGAACATCAAGGAGGTCTCCAATCAGGACCAGTGGGGGACGGCGCAGGAGATGAGCGAGCTCATCGCGCGCGAATCGTTCAACGACATCGACAAGGGGCTGTTCGTCGCGCCTCCGGTGTGAGCGGACGGCAGCAGGGGAGAGTTCCATGACACGCATCCACTTCGCCGCCGACCACGGTGGCTACGAGCTCGGCCGGTCGCTGCAGGAGCGCGCCGAGGCGGCCGGTCACGAGGTGGTCTGGCATGGCGCCGACCAGCTCGATCCCGGCGACGACTATCCGCTGTTCGCCATCGCGGTCGGAGCGGCGGTGGTCAAAGACCAGGATGCCGGGGTCGACGCGTTCGGCGTACTCGTGCTCGACGAGGGCGCAGCCGGCGTCGTGGCGGCCAACAAGGTCAACGGGGCACGGGCGGTCTCCGCCGCCTCGCCGCGCGCGGCGGCGAACACCCGCGAAGTCGTCGACGCGAACGTCCTCGTGCTGGAGGGCATCGCATTCGAGGAGAATGCCTGGCTCACCATCAGCGCATTCGTGACGACCGCGCTCCCGCACGATGTCGGGCGGGGGAGGCAGATCCTGCAGATCGAGGAGTATGAGAACGCCGGCACCATCGAGGGGTGGGCCATCCAGCTCGAACCCGACCAGGTCGCCGTACGACACGAATGATCCTCGCACTTATGTTGCTTTAGGGCGTAAGTTCGTTTAGAATGGACGTGACGTCGGGGCCATCGCGGTCCGTTCTGTCCCGTGATGCGGCGGGCCAGGCACACACCGTCGCGTCGACGCCCCGATCCATCGGGTGAATCCGCTCATGCCGCTTTCCCCCTGGAGGCTCCGCCTCCTCATCATCTCCCTTCTGACCGTGTCGTTCCTCGGTGCGCTGGATCACACCGTCGTCGCCACCTCGCTCGCGACGATCACCGGCGACCTCGGGGCCGTCGAGCAGATGAGCTGGGTGATCGTCTCGTACACGCTCGCGAGCACCGTGCTGCTGCCCGTTCTCGGCAAGCTCGCCGACCTCATCGGCGCGCGGGTCGTCTTCCTGTCCAGCCTCGCACTCTTCCTCGTGGCATCGCTCGCGTGCGGGCTCGCACAGGACATCACCCAGCTCGCGCTCGCGCGCGTGGCCCAGGGCATCGGATCGGCGGGTCTCCACCTCATGCCGCAGACGATCGTGGGCGAGGTGACCACGCCGCGCGAACGACCCAAGGTCATGTCGTGGATCGGCGCGGCGTTCCCGATCGCGATCCTCGTCGGCCCCCTCGCGGGCGGGCTCATCACCGACGCGTGGGGCTGGCGCTGGGTGTTCTGGATCAACATCCCGGTGGGCCTCGTGGCCCTCGCGCTCGCCGTCGTCGCGGTGCCGCACATCGCGGGCCGCTCGGGTCGGCGGTTCGACATCGCCGGCGCCCTCGTGCTGGGTGCGACCGTGACCGCGTTCGTGCTGGCCGCCGGGTGGGCGGGTGCCGAAGGCCTCGCAGCCGGCGCGCCGCTCGCGTTCGCCGCGGTGGTCGCGGTGGTGGGGCTCATCGCCTTCATCGCGATCGAGCTGCGTGTGGCCGAGCCCGTCGTGCCTCTGCGTCACTTCGGGAACCGCACGATCCTCGTCTGCATCGTGCTGTCGACCGTGATCGGCGTCGGCCTGTTCTCGGTCGTCTCGTACGTGCCGACGTACATCCAGATGGCCTACCGCACGTCGGCGACCGTCTCGGGGCTCGTGCCGATCGCAACCGTCTTCGGCATGCTGGTGGCGAGCCTTCTCACCGGGTGGCTGGCGAGCCGGTCGGGGCGCTACCGCATCTTCCCGGTGCTCGGCACCGCGATCGCCGCGGCGGGGCTGCTGACCATGGCCGTCCTGCCGGTGGGTCTGCCGCTGTGGGCGCCCATGGCGGCGATGGGGCTCGTCGGCATCGGCACCGGCGCGTTCATGAACATCATCGTCGCGGTCGCCCAGAGTGCTGCGGCGCGCTCCGACACCGGCAGCGTCACCGCGACCGTCTCGCTCGTGCGCCAGGTCGGCTCCACGACGGCGACGGCGATCGTCGGCGGCGTCATCGGCGCCGGCGTGACGCTGGGACTGCCGGCGTCGCTCGACGCCGCGACCCTCACGCCCGCCGCGGTCCACGCCGCATCCACCGCCGTCCAGACCGAGGTCGCCGCGCTCTACGCGGGTGTCATGGCGCCGATCTTCCTCGGCCTCGCCATCACGTACGCGTTCGGCGTCGTCGCGGCGCTGCTGCTGCCGGCCGGGCGCCTCTCCGACGGGCGGGCCGACGCCGCCCGCACCGCACCCGAACCCGCCCTCGCCTGACCCGAACCCCGTACTCGAAGAGGAGACGCCATGACACATCACCCCACGATCGCGATCGTCGGATCCGGCCCGATCGGCGCGACCTACGCCCGCACCCTCCTGGAGGGACTTCCCGACGCGCGGGTGATCATGTTCGAAGCCGGCCCGCAGATCACCGAGCGCCCGGGCCAGAGCGTGCGCAACATCGAAGACCCCGATGCCAAGGCACGCGCACGCGAGCTCTCGCAGGGACCGCAGGCCGGTGACCACCGTGCGCTGCTCGGCATTCCGGCGGCCACGGTCGTGGAGGGCATGTTCACGGCACGCCAGGGTACACATCTGTTCGACTTCGGTGGCGACGGCTCGGCGCACGCCCCGTCCTTCGCCGCCGCCGCCGGTGCGACGAACGTGGGGGGTCAGGGTGCCCACTGGACGTGCGCGACGCCGTCGCCCGGCTTCAGCGAGAAGATCCCGTTCATCCCCGACGCCGAGTGGGACGACCTGCTCGAGGAGGCGAAGCACCTCCTGCATGTGCAGGATGCCGCCTTCGCCGACTCGGCCGTGGGCGCCGCCATCCGGTCCCTCCTGGCGGAGGAGTTCGCCGCGGAGCTGCCGGAGGGCTACGGCATCAGCACGCTGCCGGTCTCGGGCGATCCGCAGCCCGACGGGTCCATGCGCTGGGGCGGTACCGATTTCGTGCTGGGTCCGCTCATCGATGCGGCCGATCCCCTCAGCGCGCGCTTCGAGCTGCGTGACCTCGCCCTCGTGCGCCGCATCGAGCGCGACGGCGACACCGTGACCGGAGTCACGGTGGAAGACCTCCGCTCGCGGGAGACGTCGTTCGTTCCCGCGGA
>JACEFY010000198.1 GCA_016807485.1 Stenotrophomonas maltophilia
AGGGCTCCCCCCCGCCACAGCGGACGGGCAGGTTCGACGCTCACTCGCTCGAGTCTATGCCCGCCGCTGGGCCGCTCGGGCGGCGGCGTGGGCGACTGACGGCGGTTTCCTGTGCGGGTTGCAGGCCGACGGGGCCGGAAGCGCGCGGCCTCGCCCCGCCGCCCTCGCCCCGCCGCGTCAGCGCGCCGCGCCGCTCGGCGGTTCGAAAAGCAGGCCCGATCGCCATCACAGCCGGGCCTGACGGCGCTGAGGGTCGGTTCGCCCTGCTTTCGGCACGCCGACGCGGCCGGACCGTGCGGGCGAGACCCGGTGGGTCAGGACTCCTGCGTGCCTTCGACCCAGGCGAGGTACTCGTCGGAGACGGTGCCGGTGATGTACCGGCCGTCGAAGCAGCTCATGTCGAGGTCTTCGACGTCGGGCGAGCCGTCGAGGATGGCGGCCTTGAGGTCGTCGACCTCCTGGTAGACCAGGTAGTCGGCGCCCAGTTCCTCGGCGATCTCGGGGATCGTCCGCCCGTGGGCGACGAGCTCGTGGCGCGAGGGCATGTTGATGCCGTAGACGTGCGGGTAGCGCACGGGCGGCGCCGCCGAGGCGAAGGTCACCGAGACGGCCCCCGCATCGCGCGCCATCTGGATGATCTCCTTCGACGTCGTCCCGCGCACGATCGAATCGTCGATGAGGAGGACGTTCTTGCCTTTGAACTCGCTCGACATCGCGTTGAGCTTCTGGCGCACGCTCTTCTTGCGCACCGCCTGCCCGGGCATGATGAAGGTGCGCCCGACGTAGCGGTTCTTGTAGAAGCCCTCGCGGTATTCGAGCCCGAGCTTGCGCGCCACCTGCATCGCCGCGGGTCGCGACGAATCGGGGATCGGCATGACGACGTCGATCGATCCCTTCGGCGTGTACTTGGCGATCGTGTCGGCCAGCCGGTCGCCCATCCGCAGCCGCGCCTCGTACACCGAGATGCCGTTCATCTCGCTGTCGGGGCGGGCGAGGTACACATACTCGAACGAGCAGGGCACGAGCTGCGGCTTGGCCGCGCACTGCCGCGTGTGCAGGTTGCCCGCGAGGTCGATGAACACGGCCTCGCCCGGCTCGACGTCGCGGACGACCTCGAATCCGGCGTTCTCGAGCACGAGCGACTCCGACGCGACGATCCACTCGTACTTCCCGGTGCCGGCGGTCGTCGACGGCCGGGTGCCGAGGATGAGCGGGCGGATGCCGAACGGATCGCGGAAGGCCAGCAGACCGTAGCCGGCGATGAGCGCGATCGACGCGTACGACCCCTCCACGCGCTCGTGCACCCGCTCGACGGCGTGGAAGATCTGGTCGGCGTCGAGTTCGGGGCCGGAGATCGCCGACTGCAGCTCGTTCGCGAGCACGTTGACGAGGAGCTCGGTGTCGGAGCTCGTGTTGAGGTGCCGGCGGTCGGTGTGGAACAGCTCCTCGGTCAGCTCACGCGTGTTGGTGAGGTTGCCGTTGTGCACCAGGACGATGCCGTAGGGCGCGTTGACGTAGAAGGGCTGGGCCTCCTCCTCGTTGGATGCCGTCCCCTTGGTCGCGTACCGCACGTGACCGAGCCCGATGGTGCCGAGGAGCGCGCGCATGTCGCGCGTGCGGAACGCTTCGCGCACCTGCCCCTTGGCCTTGAAGATGTGGAAGGTGCCGCTCGGCTCCGCCGTGGCGATGCCCGTGGAATCCTGCCCGCGATGCTGCAGCAGCAGCAGGGCGTCGTAGATCTCCTGATTGACCGGTCCCTGACCGACCATGCCGACGATTCCGCACATGGGATGTAGCTCAGTCCGTTTCTGCGTATGCGCCGACGAGACGCACCGCGCCGCCGTCGACGCCCTTGGCGCCCTGCTCGAAGTGTCCGTCCGGCCGCGGGCCGTCGCCGACGACGCCCACCTGCCAGGTGTCGATGCCGCCGGCGGTGAGGGCGGCGGCCGCGGCATCCGCCCGATCCTCCGCGACGACCGCGAGGAAGCCGATGCCCAGGTTCCAGGTGCCCTCGGTCTGCTCGAGGGTGAGCGAGCCGAGGTCGGCCAGCACCCGGAACACCGGCGGGGGCGACCAGGTGGCGCGGTCGAGGTCGACCCACGTGCCCTGCGGGAGCACGCGCGCGAGGTTCGCCGCGATGCCGCCGCCCGTCACGTGGCTGAGGGAGTGCACCGCGTCGCCGAACTGCTCGATGAGCCGGAGGAGCGGCAGTGTGTACAGTCGCGTCGGCTCGAGGAGCTCTTCTCCCCAGGTCCGGGAGAAGTCCGCCGCCTGGTCGCCGTAGGTGATGCCCGACCCGGCGACGATGTGGCGGACCAGCGAATAGCCGTTGGAGTGCAGTCCGCTCGAGGCGAGGGCGAGCACGACGTCGCCGGATCGCACGCGGTCGGCGCCGAGGATGCGGTCGGCTTCGACGACGCCCGTGGCCGCGCCTGCGACGTCGTAGTCGTGGATGCCGAGGAGTCCCGGGTGTTCGGCCGTCTCGCCGCCGACGAGCGCCGTGCCGGTCGCGGTGGCGCCCTCGGCGATGCCGCGGACGATGTCGGCGATGCGCTCGGGGAAGACCTTGCCGCAGGCGATGTAGTCGGTCATGAAGAGCGGGCGGGCGCCCACCACGACGATGTCGTCGACGACCATGCCGACGAGGTCCTGTCCGATGGTGTCGTGCTTGTCGATCGCCTGCGCGATGGCGACCTTCGTGCCGACGCCGTCGGTCGACGTCGCCAGCAGCGGCTTGTCGTACGACCGGATCGCGGAGGCGTCGAAGAGGCCGGCGAAGCCGCCCACCCCGCCGAGGACCTCGGGACCGTGGGTGCGACGGACGGCCGACTTCATCAACTCGACGGCGAGATCGCCCGCCGCAGTGTCGACGCCGGCTTCGGAATAGGGGTTCGCGGAGGCCTGTGCCACACCCTCAGCCTACCGTCCCGGTGCGGGGCAGGAGCCCGCCCCCGGAGTACACCCCCGCCATAGGATGGCGGCATGAACGCGGCAGGGGGACCGGAGTGGGTGGTGCGCGAAGACGCGGGCCTCCCGGTGCTCATCGCGCTCTACCTGCGTCAGATCCTCGGCATTCGTTTCCCCGAGGAGCTGCCGCATCTGCGCGGACTCGCGCCCCGCGACCCCGCCGACGGCGACGACACCGCGACCCTCGAACGTCAGTGGCGCGGATTCTGGGAACTCACCGTGGAGCCGCAGGCGCATCCGTCGCCCGTGCCGCTCGAGCTCGTCGACGGCTACGACATGCTCATCGCCCTGCCCACCGAAGGGTTCGCCGAGTTGCACGCTGCGATCTCGGGGCATGGTCAGGATGCCGTCGCCTACGCGCGGAGCGCGCACGACCGCTACCGCGCGAGCCTCGGAACCGGCACGGGCACGTCGTACCGCGCCTACGCCGGAGCGATCGCGGAGCACGAGCGCACCGTCGGCCGCCGGGCGCACTCGTTCGAGCTGAATGTGCAGGTGCTACCGCTCACACAGCGCGGCGTGTGGTGGATCGGCTCGCTCACCGTGGCGGTGACCGATGGCCTGCGCAGCGACATCGCGGCCTTCGATGCGGCGATCGGGCCGATCATCGCCGACATCGCCTGATCAGTCGACGTCGTCCGCGTCGATGTGGATGCGGTCGTGCGACACCCGGACGTCGCGGGTGCGCCGGGAGAGCGAGCGGTCGAGGATGAGGGCGACCCCGGCGCTCAGCGCCATCCCGATCGGGATCGCGAAGAGACAGAGGAACCCGAACACCTGGGTCGTGGTGTAGCTGACGCCGGTGGAGGCACTCGCCTGCTCGCCGCCGACCGCGAAGGTCAGGATGAGCGCGGCCACGATTCCGACGACCACGCCGAGAGCGAGGAACACGCCGTAGCGCGGGCTGCGGCGCAGCCGCGCCGACTCGATCTGGTGGGTGGCGGACTCGGTCATACACCCATTGTCCCACCGCGCGGAGCTGCGCGGTGGGAATACGTGGCGGATCTGCGGATCTGCGGATCGGCACCGCGACGGCGCGGTCTACGGCCGCAGCGGGACGAGGCCGTCGAGATCGGCGCGCGTGCCCGACGCGTGGATGCGGCCGGAGGCCACGGCATCCGTCCACGTCTGCGCGCCCGTCGCCAGGGCGATCCAGGTCGTGGCATCGGTCTCGATGACGTTCGGCGGGGTGCCGCGGGTGTGGCGCGGCCCCTCGACGACCTGAACGGCGCCGAACGGCGGCACGCGCACCTCGACCGAGTTGCCGGGCGCCTTCTCGTCCAGCAGCTGCAGCAGGTACCGCACCGCAGTGGCCAGGTCGGTGCGCGCCGGCGCCTCGGCGGCTGCGACGGCGGCGAGCGCCGCGCGCCCGTCGTCGGTGGAGATCATGCGCGCCATGTCTCCACGCTAGCCCGATCCGTATTCAGTCTGCCCGTGGTGCCCACGGGCAGACCCGCGCGGAATCACGAGGCACCCGGAGGATGCCGCGCCGCTCGGGACTGAATACGGAACGCAGGGAGACGGAGACCGCCGCCGAGACAGCGGCGCGGCACGCGTCGGTAGGCTGGGCGCGTGCGCATTCTCGTCCTCGGTTCCGGTGCCCGCGAGCACGCCATCCTCCTCGCCCTGAAGGCGGAGGACGCGGGCCACGACCTGTTCGCCGCTCCGGGCAACGCCGGCATCGCGCGCGACGCGACGCTCGTGCCGCAGCTCGACCCGAACAGCCCCGCGGATGTCACCGAGTACGCCAACGCCGAGGCGATCGACCTTGTGATCGTGGGCCCCGAGGCGCCGCTCGTCGCGGGG
>JACEFY010000199.1 GCA_016807485.1 Stenotrophomonas maltophilia
GGAAGGACGCGAACGCGTCGTGCACGGCGAACTCGCCGGTCTTGCCCTGGGCGATGCGGGTGCCGATCTCGGCGTCGAGACTCGGGTCCTCGGCCATCATGGCCTGCGCCTCCAGCACGTCGCGGGCGAGTCCGCCGGCGTGCGAGCCGCGCTCTTCGAGCTCACGGGCGACGGCGGCCACGGCTTCGCGGACGCGGGCGGTCTCCTCGTCGGCGCTCCGCGTGCTCGGGGTGTCCTCGGGGGCGGGCAGGGGCTCGGCCATCCGTGCGACGGGACCCTGGGCGACACCCAGTCCGATGCCGACTCCTCGCAGTTCGCTCATGTTCGTCTCTCTCCTCGTTTTCAGTTCTCGTCGTGGTCGGTGGACAGGAGGTCGGCGAGCGTGTCGAGGAGCTCCTCGGCGCCGTCGCCCTCGGCCGCGAGGGTGACGTAGTCGCCCTTCTCCGCCCCCAGCGAGATGACACCCAGGATGCTCGCGGCGTTCACGGGCGCGCCCGATCCCTTGGCGATGGTCACCGGGATGCCGGAATCCTTCACGGCCTGCGCGAACAGCTTCGCCGGTCGCGCGTGCAGCCCGTTGGACGAGCCGATGCGGATCGTGCGGGTCTCCTGGGTCATTGCGGTTCCCTTCGGTTCAGCGGGGCGGGGAGGGCGTCGTCGACGAGGGCGAGGGTGCGCGTGCCGTCGAGATCGGTGAAGATGTCGGCGGGCAGCAGCACGACCGTCGCACCGCGGTAGGCGGCATCCATCTCGATGCGTTCCAGTGCGTGCGCGAGGTGGGGCCCGACGAGTACCACGTCGGCCGCATCGAGATCGATCGGCAGCGACTGCTCGGTGCCGGCGATCGCGCTGATGTCGCGCCCTTCCGCCTGAGCGGCATGCCGGACGCGCTGCGCCACGAACGTGCTCGACGCTCCCGCGCCGCACACCACGAGGATCCTCATCGATCCGCCTCCTTCTCCGCCATTCTTGTGAAAGCGCTGGGAGGAGACAACCAGGGCTCTTTCCGCGGGGCCGGAAACTCGCCCCCCGCGAGGTGGTTGACTGGGACGGTGAGCAGACCCCGGCAGGACCGTGTCATGGCTCTGCTGACCCGCGACGGCGAATGGATGACGGCGTCGGCCCTCGCAGATGCGATCGGGGTGACTCCGCGCAGCATCCGCAGCTATGTGACCGCGCTGAACGCCCGCGTCCCCGGCGGGACCGTCGTCGAGTCGAGCCCGCTCGGCTATCGCGCGGGCGCCGATGCCACCGCGGCGCTGCGGTCGACGGGCGATGCCACCACCCCGCGCGAGCGGCTCCATCGGCTCGTGCGCGCACTCCTGGCCGACGCGGACGGCATCGATGTCTACGCGACGGCCGACCGGTTCCACGTCAGCCCCGCGACCCTCGAGGGCGATCTGGGCCGCGTCCGCGCGCTTCTGGGTGGCACGCAGCTGACCCTCGAGCGGACGGCATCGCTCGCGCGCCTCCGCGGCGACGAGATGGCCCAGCGGCGGCTGCTCAGCCGGCTCGCCCACGAGGAGACCGAAGACGGCGCATTCGACCTCGCCGCACTCCGTCGCACGCTCGGAGAGGGGTCGATCGGGACGGCCGTGTTCGGGCCGTTCAAGAGCGACCTCGTGGCCGGGCTCGGCGCCCTCGGCTACTTCGTCAACGAGTTCGGCATCGGCGACGTCATGATGCACATCGCGATCGCCGCCGACCGCGTCGCCCGCGACCGCGCGCTCGGCGACGACACCGCGGCCGGCCCCGAGGCCCAGCAGCAGGTGGGCGACCTCCTCGATCGGCTGTGCCGCGAGCACCTCGGCGTCCGCCTCGGCGCGGGCGACCGGCGCCATCTCGCGGCGCTCATCCTCAGCCGGGTGGTCGCTCCGGGGACGGCCGAGACGGCATCCGTCATCCGCTCGCGTCTCGATCCGGAGGTCGAGGAGGCGGTGCGCGATGTGGTGCAGCGAGCAGCGGCCGAGTTCCTCGTCGACATCGACGACGACGACTTCGTGCTGCGCCTCGCCCTCCACGTGCAGAACCTCCGTCAGCGCGCGCAGGAGCAGGCGTGGTCGCGGAACCCGCTCACCCGGTCGCTGAAGTCCACCTACCCGATGATCTTCGAGGTCGCGGTGTTCATCGCGGACGGGCTGCGGGGCCTCCTCGGCATCGACCTCGCGGAAGACGAGATCGCCTACATCGCGATGCACGTGGGCGGCCGGCTCGAACGGCGACGGGCGGCCGGTGCCGTGCTGACGGCGACCATCGTCTGCCCCGGCTACTACGAACTGCACGAACTGCTGCGGTCGTCGATCGACCGCTCGCTCGGGCAGGCGGTAGACGTCATCGGAGTCGAGACGCGCGTCGATCCCGACTGGGAGGCGCTCGACACCGATCTCGTGCTCACGACGATCGACGCGCCGATCGCGGGCGACCGGGTCGTGCGCATCCAGCCGTTCCTCACCGAGAACGACATCGAGCGCGTGCAGGCGGCCGCCGGCCGCGTGCGGCGGGCGCGGCGCCTCGCGCGCCTGCGCGCCGAGCTGGAGCGCTACTTCGTCGCCGAGGCCTTCGTCGCGGGTGTTCCCGCCGATGCCGATGCCGACGGCGTGATCCGCCTCCTCGGCTCCGCGCTCGTCGCGGACGGTGTGATCGAGGAGGACTACGTCGCGCGCACCCTCGAGCGCGAGCGGCTGTCGTCGACGGCGTTCACGGATGCGCTGGCGGTGCCGCACGCCATCGGCATGACCGCCACGCGCACCGCGATCGCGGTGGCGCTCGCCGACTCGTCGATTCCCTGGGGAGAGGGTCGGGTGCAGGTCGTCGCGATGGTGGCCTTCTCGGAGTCGGACCGTGCGGCGTTCCAGACCGTGTTCGAGCAGCTGGTCGAGGTCTTCAGCGAGCGTGACAGCGTGCAGCGCATCCTCCGCCGAGGCACGAGCTTCTCGGCGTTCCTCGACGAGCTGGTCGCCGTCGTCGACGGCTGACGCGGCGGCGCGGAGGCGCCGCTCAGGACCGCGACAGCCGCTCTTCGAGCCCGCGACGCACGCCCGGCCATTCGTGCGGGAGGATCGAGAACACCACGGTGTCGCGGGGCGTGCCGTCCGGGCCCAGGCGGTGGTTGCGGAGGATGCCGTCCTGCCGGGCGCCGAGGCGGGCGATCGCGGTCCGCGACTGCAGGTTGTGGAAGTGGGTGCGCAGCTCCACCGCGATGACGCCGCACGCCTCGAAGGCGTGGGTGAGGATCAGGAGCTTCGCGGCCGTGTTGACGGCCGTCCGCTGCACCGTCGGCGACAGCCAGGTGTAGCCGACCTCGACGTGCGGGCTGTCCTGGTCGATGCCGCAGAAGGTCGTCATCCCCACGGCCCGCCCATCGCGCACGACCGCGAACGGATTCATGCGCCCGGCGGCATGCTCGGCGAGCCGGTGCTCGATCTCCGCCGGCACCGCCGCGGGGATGGAGGTGTACCAGGCGTACTCGAGTCCCTCGCGCGCCGCCGTCAGCTCCTCCGCGTGCCGCATGGCGAGCGGCTCGAGGCGCACGTGCGCGTTCTCCAGGACGACGGGTTCGGTCAGCAGCACGCCCCTCAGCCTAGGCCGGTGCGCACGATGCAGGCAGAACCGGTCCGGGCGGGCCGATCAACGCCGCGGAGCGCGATTCTGCCTGAGTTGTGCGCGGCTCGCAGGCGCGAGGTGTGGGTCGGGCAGCCTCAGCCCTGCGCGGCGGCGAGCAGTGCGCGCGCCCCGGCGTCGAGGGCCGCGATGCGCGCCTCGGCGTCGCGGGGCGAGTCGCCGCGGACGTCGAGGTACACCTTGAGCTTGGGCTCGGTGCCGCTCGGCCGCACGATCACGCGCGATCCGTCGACGAGCCAGATCCGCAGCACATCGCTCGGCGGCACTCCTTCGGTCCCGACGAGCAGGTCCTCGATCCGCTCGACCGCGACGCCGCCGACGGATGCCGGCGGGTGCGCCCGCAGTGCGGCCATCATCGTGCCGATGACCGCGACGTCCTCGACGCGGATCGAGACCTGGCCGCTGGCGAATGCCCCGAAGGTCTGCTGGAACCGGCCGATGACGTCGGCGAGCGACTCGCCCTGCTCCCGCGCCTCGGCGATCATCCCGAGCATCGCGATCGCCGCCGAGATGCCGTCCTTGTCGCGCACCGTGCCGGGGTTGACGAGGTACCCGAGCGCCTCCTCGAACCCGTAGACCAAGCCCGGCGCGCGGGAGATCCACTTGAAGCCCGTCAGCGTCGCGTGGAAGTCCAGGCCGTAGTGCTCTGCGACCGCCTGCAGCCCCGGCGAGGAGACGAGCGAGCACGCGAGCGCCCCGCCGTCCGCCTTCTCGGCGGCCCGCCATCCGAGGAGGAGCCCGACCTCGTTGCCGGTGAGGCGGCGCCAGCCGCCGTCCGCCGCCGGATCGGGGATCGCCACCGCGAGGCGGTCGGCATCCGGATCGTTCGCGAGCACGAACTCGGCCCCCGCCGCGCGCGCGGTCTCGAACGCGAGATCCATTGCGCCGGGCTCTTCCGGGTTCGGGAACGCGACCGTGGGGAAGCGGCCGTCCGGCTCGATCTGCTCCGGTACCACGGTGGGAAGCGGATAGCCCGCGGTCTCGAGGATGCGCGCGAGCGTCTCGTAGCCGACGCCGTGCATCGCGGTGTAGACCCAGCCCATCCCGGCCGCTCCCGCCGGGGCGGGGGCGACGGTCGCCGTCGCGGTGACGTAGGCCTCGACCACCGATTCGTCGGCGATCTCGTAGGCGTCCGACCGGGGGAGCGCC
>JACEFY010000002.1 GCA_016807485.1 Stenotrophomonas maltophilia
TGCTCGCCACGGCGCTCCTCATGCGCACGAGCCGCCGCCCCGGCGGGCGCACCCGCTACTACCTCGCGTACGCCGTCGTCGCCGTCGGCGGGCTCCTGGCGCTGTGGCTCGGCCGCGAGCGCCTCTTCGCGCTCCTCGGTCGCTCCGCCGATCTCACCGGTCGCGAGCGCATCTGGGAGGCCGTCGGTGCGCGCGCCGCCGAGCGACCGGTGGTCGGCTGGGGCTTCGCGAGCCCCTGGGTGCCGACCGATCCGTTCTTCGACGGCTGGATCGTCGACCACGGCGTCACGGTGATGCAGGCCCACAACATGTGGCTCGACGTCTTCCTGCAGCTCGGCGTCATCGGTCTCGTGCTCATCGCGCTGACGGTGCTGGCGTTCGTGTGGCGGTCGTGGTTCTTCGCGGTCGATCGCCCGCGGTGGGATCTCGTCGCCGATCGCCCGTACTCCGCGATCACCCTACTCCCCACCCTCGTCGGCGCGCTCCTCCTCGTGCAGGGCCTCGCCGAATCCGGTCCGCTCCTGGGCTGGGGGTGGCTCCTGATCGTCCTCCTCGCCTTCAAGATCAAGCAGGCACCGCTCCTCGGCCGCGGCCCGTCGGAGCAGCGGCTGATCGGCGAGCAGGGCGAGCGGCTTCCCGCGTGATGGCGACCTCCGACGCGCCACCCGCCCGCGCCGTCGGGCTGCTGCGGTCGGCGGATTTCGCCCGCGCGTACACGCTCACGGTCTTCGCCGTCATGTTCGGCGGGCACCTCATCGAGCGGCTGTCAGGGCGTGTCACCCTCGTCACGATCGTCACCGGGTTGTGCCTCCTTGGCGTGGCCGTCCTCGTCGCCCGTCGCGACGAGGTCTCGCTCGTGCGCCTCGTCCCGTCGACCCTGCTGCTGCTGTGCGCCTGGGCGTTCGCGAGCGTCTTCTGGAGCACGGACGCCGGGACGAGCCTGGTCCGCTGGCTCGCGATGATCGGGGTCGCCCTGCTCGCGGTCACGATCGGGCACATCCGCGACACTCTGCAGACGGTGCGCGCCCTCGGCGACGTCCTGCGTGTGGCGCTCGCGCTCTCGCTCGGACTGGAGATCCTCTCCGGCATCCTCCTCGACGTGCCGATCCGCTTCCTCGGCATCCAGGGCAACCTCGCCGCGCTCGGCCCCGTCCAGGGCATCTTCGGTACCCGCAACGCGCTCGGCATCGTCGCCGTCATCGCGCTCATCACCTTCGCCGTCGAGTTGCGCACCCACTCGGTGCGTCCTGCGGTGGGCGTCTCGTCGATCGTGCTCGCCGCGGGCCTCGCCCTCCTGTCGGCGTCGCCCACCGTGCTGGTGCTCACCACCGGTGTCGGTGTCGCCACGGGAGCCCTCGCCCTCGTGCGCGCCGCGCCGGTCGGGCGGCGCAGCGGCCTGCAGTGGATGCTGGCCGGTGTCGTCACCGCCTCCGGCATCGCCCTGTACGTCCAGCGGTCGGCCGTCATCGCCGCGACCGGCGCCGCCGACGATCTGCAGCTGCGCACCGATCTCTGGAGCCTCGCGCAGTACTACATCCGACTGAAGCCGGTGCAGGGCTGGGGGTGGTTCGGCGCGTGGCCCTCGGCCGAGCCGCCGTTCGCGACCATCAACATCCTGCTCGGCCAGTCGCACCGCAGCGCCCTCAACGCCTTCGTCGACGTCCTGCTCCAGCTCGGCTGGGCCGGAGTGCTGCTCCTCACCGCCGTCGGCGGCGTCGCCCTCGTGCGCTCGTGGCTCGATGCCAGCCAGCGCCGCTCGACCGTGTACGCGTGGACGCCGCTCGTGCTCATCGCCCTCGCCATTACCTCGCTCTTCGAGTCGTACGTCCTCACCGGCGCCGGATGGCTGCTGCTCTCGCTCGCGGCCGTGCGCGCGGGGCAGTCCCGCTCGTGGCGCCGGAGACTGGATGCCGCCGCCTCCGGCGAGGCGGGCCTTCCCCACACCCCGGGATAGACTTCCAGGGCTATGAGTGCCTCCCCTGACGCCCCGACCGCCTTCGCTCCCGAGAGCGCGACGATCGCGATCGTGACGTTCAACCGGGCGCATCTGCTGACCCGCCTGCTCGACTCCATCGCCGTCATGGACCCGCAGCCCGGTCATGTCGTCATCGTCGACAACGCGTCGACCGATGACACCGGCGACGTCGTCGAATCGTTCCGCGACCGGATCGGCTCGGAGATCGTCTACCGGCGGCTCGACACCAACACCGGCGGCTCCGGGGGCTTCAGCGAGGGCATGCGCATCGCCTACGAACTGGGGTCGACCTGGATCTGGCTGATGGACGACGACGTGGAGGTCCTGCCGGACGGCCTTTCCCGGATGGGCGCGTGGGCGCCGCGGTTCAAGTCGATCCAGGGCCGCCGCTACGACTACGACGGCAGCGAGTTCTACTGGCAGTATCGCGTGGCCGAGCGGATGGGAATCCCCATCCCGTTCGCGCCGTCCGGCTTCGACGACTCGGGCTACAAGGAGATGAACTCCGGCTGCTTCGAGGGCATGTTCATCCACCGCGACATCGTCGAGCAGATCGGGCTCCCCGATCCCCGCTTCTTCATCTACTGGGACGACCAGACCTACGGCTGGCTCGCGTCGCGCATCACGACGTCGGTCATCGTCGATGAGTTCGTCCTGCGCCGCACGCGCGAGATCAAGCAGTGGGACATGGGCATCCGCCACATGAACGCATCGAGCGACGCCTACCGCTACTACATCATGCGCAACCGCGCCCACATCAAGCGCTACCACCGTGCGCTCGGTGTCTACAACCCGGTCCTCTTCGGCGCCGGCACCGCGCTCACCTTCGGCAAGGAGATCGTGCGTCTGCTGTTCGTCGAGCGCAAGGTTTCGGGCACGTCGAACCTCTTCCGCGGGCTGCGCGACGGGCGCAAGATCGCGCGCGACCCGCAGTGGCAGCCGATGCCGCCGCTCGTGGCGCCGACCGCCGTCTGAGGCGCTCCGTCCGCTCTGCTAGATTCAGCGGGTCGTGGCCGATCGCCGCGACCGGGTCTGACGCTGGGGAGCGGTATGTCGACGGTTCACGCCCAACGCCGCGGGCGGCTCTTCTTGGCGATCGCGATCGTCGCATCGCTGTTGTCGGCGGTGTTCGCCGTCCCGAGTCCGAGCGCGTCGGCGGCAGACGGCACCGCGACGCTGTCGGGCGCAGTCGACGGCTACGACCGACCGGCATATGGAGTCAGCAACGCAACGGTGTGGGCCTATCGCGATGGTGCGCTCGTCGGGAAGACGACCTCCGACCATCGGGGTGCGTACTCGATCGCCGGTCTCGCTCCCGGCCCGTATGACGTTCTGATCACCCACTGCTGCTCGTCGAAGGCCTACATCAGCGAGTGGGGTGACGACACGCACGGCGCGACCCAGGTCACCCCCACCGTCCTCGCCGTGGGGACGAACACGCTCGACATCGTGCTGGATGCCGGCGGCTACATCACGGGCACCGTGACGGGCGCGGGCGAAAGCGTCCACGCCACGATCACACTCGTCCCGCTGGAACCGATCATTCCCGGGTTGGCGCGCAGAGCCGGGGTGAGCCTCGGAAAGCTGTGGAGCGATCCGCTCCCGCCGGGACGATACGGGATCGTGGTCGAGGCGGGTGGATGGCTCACCGAAGACCACAACGGCGTCCACACGACGGTTCCCACCGAGCCCGGGTTGGTCGTCGAGCTCGGAAAGACGACCTCGGTCGCCATCGAACTCGATCCGGCCGGCGAGATCTCGGGCACCGTTTACATCGACAACCGGGACGGCACCCGAAGCCCTGCCGCCGGCGCGCGCGTGGGCTGGACGAATCTCGCCGACACCAACAACTGGTGGGGCAGCATCATTGCCGACGAGAACGGCGCCTACGCGATCCGAGGGGTCGACGGGCAGTATGTCTTGTCCTACTCCGCTGGCGACGACACATTGCCGGAGTACTCCGGCGGTGCCCGCACGGAGAACGAGGCTCAGGTGGTGACGGTGCGGGACAACCAGATCGTCGCGGGGATCGACGCCACCCTCGACATCGGTGGGTTCATCTCGCTGCGAACCACGCTCGCGCCTCGCCCCGGTAGACCAGGCCCCTCCGCCGACACCAGCAGCATGCAATTCTCGCGACGTGACGAGACCACCGGCGCCTACACCGTGGTCGAGCCACCCGGGGGGCGGGGCTCGATCGATTCACCGCTGGTCGAGTACGGGCCGTTCGCACCGGGCACCTACCGCGTGACCGCGTACGCGACCGACTACGTGGGCGAAATGTTCGACTGGTCGACGGTGATCGTTCCCTACCTCGCCCGTGTCGACGACATCGCGGTGACGGCCGGGTCGACGACGACGGTCGGTGTGGTGACGTTGACCACCGACTACTAC
Organism: Stenotrophomonas maltophilia; assembly: GCA_016807485.1. Lineage (GTDB taxonomy): Bacteria > Actinomycetota > Actinomycetes > Actinomycetales > Microbacteriaceae > Microbacterium. Next base: position 4,370 of record JACEFY010000002.1, read on the forward strand.
GAGCCCGAGCATCCTCCGGCGCCCGGCGCGGCCGCCAGCGACGCTGGATCGTTCGTCAGCGTGGACCCCGCGCGCCTGCTCGACACGCGAGTGGGCACGGGGGCGCCGGCGATCGCCGTGCGGCCCGGCGCGAGCGTCGACGTCCAGGTGACCGGTCGCGGCGGCGTGCCGTCGACGGGCGTGGGCGCTGCCGCCGTCAATCTCACCGTGACCGGAACCACCGCAGGTGGATTCCTCACTGCCGGCCCCACAGGACAGCCGCAGCCGAACGCATCGAACCTGAACTTCTCCGCGGGGCAGACCGTCGCAAACCTCTCCAGCGTGAAAGTCGGCGTAGGGGGCAAGATCACGCTGACGAACAACTCGGCGGGTACCCTCCACGTGATCGCGGACATCGCCGGTTACCATCCGAGTGGCGTCCCCACCGCTCGGGGAACGTTCGAGACCCTGCGACCGAAGCGACTCCTCGACACCCGGCAAGGCATCGGCGCCGACTGGGTGCCGGTCCCCGCCTACGGCAGCGTGGATCTCGAGGTCACCGGCCACGGCGGCGTCGCGTGGACGAATGTCTCCGCGGTCGTCCTCAACGTCACCGCCGTCTCGCCGGAGGCCGCGGGCTTCGTGACGGCCTACCCGACAGGCACCGCTCAGCCGGCGGCATCCAACCTCAACTTCGCCCGCGGCCAGACGGTGCCCAACCTCGTCACCGTCAAGCTCGGCACCGACGGCAAAGTCACTCTCACCAACAATTCGCCCGGACCAGTGCACCTGCTCGCCGATGTCGCCGGCTACTACCTCGACGGCACGCCGAGCACCCGGGGCGCATTCGCGGCGCTTGAGCCGACCCGACTCCTCGACACGCGTGTGGGCAACGGGTCAGCCCGCGTCGCCGTCGGCGCGAATCAGACGATCGAGCTGCAGGTGACCGGTCGAGGCGGCGTGCCGGCCTCCGGCGTCTCGTCCGTCGTCATGAACCTCACAGCCACGGCTCCGTCCGCGAGCGGATTCGTCACGGCCTACCCGTCCGGATCGGCGCGCCCGACCGCATCGAACCTGAATTTCTCGGCCAGGCAGACGATCCCGAACCTGGTCGCGGTCAAGGTGGGCGACGGCGGAAAGGTGAGCATCACGAACAGCTCGCCCGGGACCGTGCATCTCATCGCGGACGTCGCGGGGTACTACCTGAGCGCCGACCAGCCCGCGGGCTGACCGGTCAAGCGCGATTGTAGTCCGCGTTGTAGCGGTCGAGCACCTCGGCGATCGGCGCGTCCATCGCCAGAACGCCCTTGTCGAGGTAGAGGCCACGGGTGCAGAACCGCCGCAGGTCCTTCTCGTTGTGGCTGACGAAGAAGAGCGTGCGTCCTTCGGCGAGCAGCTCGTCGATGCGCCGGTAGCACTTGTCGCGGAAGGCCTTGTCGCCGACCGCGAGAACCTCGTCGACCAGCAGGATCGGCTCCTCCAACTGCGACACCACCGCGAAGGCGAGCCGCACCTTCATCCCGTTGGACAGGTGCTTGTACGGCGTGTCGATGGACTCGCGGAGCTCGGCGAAATCGATGATCCCGTCGAAGCGGCGGGCGACCTCCGCGCGCGACATGCCGTGCAGGCCGGCGGTCAGGCGGACGTTCTCGCGCACGGTGAGGTCGCCGACGAACCCGCCCGTGATCTCGATGAGGGGCGCGACGCCCCCGTGCACCCTGACCTCGCCCTCGTCGGAGAGGAGGACACCGGCGACGAGCTTGAGCAGGGTCGATTTCCCCTGCCCGTTGCGTCCGACCACGCCGATCGACTCGCCGGGCTGCACCGTGAACGACACCCCGCGGAGCGCCCAGAACTCCCCCGGCTTCGAGCGCCGGGATGCGCCGGCGAACAGGTCTTTGAAGCTGCGACGCCCCCGCCGGTTGCGACGGAACCGGACGCCGAGGTCGCGGACTTCGATGGCGGCGCCGGGCATCACAGCTCCTTCAGCACAGGACGCTCGAGTCGGCGGAAGACGACGACGCCGAGCAGGAGGAATGCGAGGCTCATGACGGCGGCCATCGCGACGCTGAGGGTATCCCACTGGTCGGGGAAGAAACCCATCCGGTAGAGCGTGAAGATGCCCGACAGCGGATTGAAGGCGGCGATCTGCGGGAACGGCGCGGGGAGGTCGGCCACGCCGTAGATGATCGGGGACGCATAGAAGAGAGCCCGGAGGATCAACTTCGTCGTGCGCTCGAGGTCGGAGTACAGCACGCACAGCGGAGCGACGAGCAGGCCGAGGCCGACGAGCAGCGCGACCTGCAGGAGCGCCGCGACCGGGAACCACAACAGCCCCCAACCCACCTGCGCGCCGGCGAAGACGGCGAACAGCACGAGCACGGGAAGCGAGAAGAGGAACTCGATCCCCTTCCCGAGCACGATGCGGTTGATCCAGATCGAGCGCGGGATCGCCGTCGACCGCACGAGACGGGCATCCTTGTTGAACGCACGGGTGAAGTCGGAGACCGCAGTGTTGAACCACACCCAGGGAAGCAGCGCTGTGATCAGGAACACGATGTAGGGCTGCGCCCCCACCGTCCGCTCGAACACCTGTGTGAAGACGAACCAGTAGATGACACTCATGACGAGCGGATCGAGCACCGACCAGAGGTACCCCAGTGCGCTCGTCGCGTAGCGCACACGGAGGTCGCGCGCGGTCAGCAACCACAGGGCGTGGAGATAGCGGCGCGGAGATCCCGGGGCTCCGACGGCGGCTGTAGTCACGAGGACGAGTCTATGGCGACGCGTGCGCGACCGCGGTCCAACCGCGCCTCTCCCCGGCTACCAGGAGCAGGGTTCGTTCGTGAACCAGAGTGTGGTCGTCACCGAGCCGTCTCCGTTCGTGATCCACGTCCCGCCGTCGCCCGGAAGCATGACGTAGCCGGGCGCCGCCGACGCGGTCACCGTGACCTGCTGCGACGCGCCAGGAATGTACTCGTAGTACCACTCGCCCTCGAAGAAGAGGGGATCGCCCTGCGGGCTGTACTCGATGCCGGGGCTCTGGAGCAGGATCAGCGAGTCCCATTCGGTCCCGCAGTCCTCGAAGTACCAGCCGGTCGGGAACACCGGGTCGAGCTCGTCGGGGCTGCCCAGGAAGTAGCCGGCGACGTCGGCGATCAGGTGCACGCTGCCGGGCGAGTTGTTGACGAGGTTGACCTTGCCGTTCACGCCCACCTTGACCGCGACGAGGTTCGGGATGTTCTGTCCTGCGGAGTAGTTGAGGTTCGACGCGGTCGGCTGACCCACCCCGTTCGGATGCAGCGTGACGAACCCGGAGGTCTGCGGCGCCGTCGCGGTGACGTTCATGACGACGGCGGCGGCGTCCTTCGGCGGGACGAACCCGCGGTCGGCGACCTGCACCTCGATCCACCCGTTGCCGGGAACCGCCACCGGGGCCGCGCCGTTGCCGGTCCTCGTGTCGAGGATGCGGGCGGGAGCGAGACTGACGAACGCGCCGGGAACGTTGGGGCTGCCGGCGAGATAGTAGCCGGCGACGTCGGCGATCAGGTCGACGGATCCGCCGGAACTGTTGCGCAGATTGATCTTGCCGTCGCCGCTGACCTGCACCGTCACCAGGTTCGGGATGCTCTGACCGGGGGTGAAGTTGAGGTTCGACGCGTTGGGCGGCGTGTTGCCGGACGGGTAGACGGTGAGGAAGCCGCCGGCCCGGGGCCCCGTGACGGTGACGTTCACGACGACCGCCGAGACCCCCGAGGAGGGCACTCCGCCGCGCCCGGTGACCTGGAGGCTCAGCGTGCCGTTCGCGGCCACCGGAGCCTGCGGTGCCCCGTTGCCGAATCGGGTGTCGAGCAGGCGCGCGGGGTCGAGGCTCACGAAGGCACCGGCCACCGTGGGAGCGCCGGCGAGGTAGTATCCCGCGACGTCGGCGATGAGGTGCACTCCGCGGGCGGAGTTGTTGACGAGGGTGACGCGACCCTCGGCGCTCACCTTCACCGTCACGAGGTTGGGGATCGTGAGCCCGGGGGTGAAGTTCAGGTTCGATGCGGTCGGCTGCACGCCGCCGCTCGGGAAGACCGTGATGAATCCGCCCGCACCCGCACCCGTGACGGTGACGTTCACCACGACCGCGGACGCACCGGAGGCGGGCACCCCGCCGCGGCCGGCGACCTGGAGGTCGACCGCTCCGTATGCGGCCACCGCGGCCTGCGGAGCGCCATTGCCGACGCGGGTGTCGAGCACGCGCGCCGGGTCGAGGCTGACGAACGTTCCGGGTGCGGTCGGCGCCGTCGCGGCGGCGCGCGCCACCTCGCTCGGCGAGCTGACCTGTCCCTCATCCGGGACACCGTCGAGCTGTTGCGCCGCCTGAGCCGCCCCGGCCGAGGCGAGGGTCCACGACGCGGCGAGGGCGAAGGTCAGGAGAGCGGCGAACGGACGTCGAAGACCCGAACGGGTGCGGAGCGGGGGCATGTATTCCTCAGCGAATCACGAGCGGTCAAGATCGGCGGGGCGCCGGAGCCTGGCATCAGGACGCGTGCGCGTTGACGCCATTATGGGGAATGCCGCCGACCCTCGCCACGGCGACACTCCCACCATTCACCGCCGCCCGGTCATTTCCGCTCGGTGCCCTTGAGGACCATGACCAGGTCGCCGTCGACGGGTTTGCCGTTCTCCGTCGTGCGGAAGCGGTCCTGATCCGGGTTGACCTGCACGTATGCGGGCTCGCCCTCGGACTGCGCGCCCGTGAGGCGCACCGTGTAGGTCTGGCCAGCCTCCAGCACCAGATCCCCGGTGCGGAACGACGCCAGGCCGACCCCGATCGAGTTCGCGGGGACCGACCCTGCGAACACCTCCCCGCCCTCCGCGTCGACGATGCTGACGTTGACGATCGCGGAGTTGATCCACGTCACGGCCGACGCATCCATCCCGATCTGCAACTGGCTGACGTCGAGCGTCGTGTCGAACTCGAGCTCTTCGGCCACGATCGCGTCCGGCGCCAGGACGTCGACTTCGGTGGTGACGGGGGTGTTGCTCACCGATGAGTAGACGGTGGGCGTGGCCGGCAGGAGGTACATCCCGAAGAGCAGACCGCAGAATCCGAACAGCGCGGCCACTCGGACCCACACGACGCTGCGCTTGATCGTCTGCGTGTTCGGCATCCCCTGGATGAACGCGGGGCGCGGATAGTTGATGATCAGGACGGCCAGCACGCAGGCGATCATGAATCCGACCATGAAGATGACGTTGTTGCCACCGAGGCCGAGTCCTCGCAGAATATCGCCGGGAGTCGCGAACCGCTGTGGATCGGCCGGCGGGATGAACTGGCCGAACAGCAGGTCCTTGAAGATCCCCGAGTTGTACATCGAGAAGCCGACGAGCATGTAGATGAGGAAGAGGGTTGTCCCGATCGCCATCTCCAGCAGCGAGTTCAGCGTCAGGTAGCGCGGGTTCGCGAAGATGATGAGGATCGAGAACGGAGCGACGAGGTTGATCCAATACGGGTTCAGCGGGACGATCGCGCAGAAGACCAGGAAGGCCGCCAGCGACAGGTAGATCGCGAAGGCCTGGAGCTCCCGCGTGCTCGACGTCCGCTTGGCATAGGCGAAGATCGCGAGTCCGACGATGAAGACCACGAACAGCGGGACCGGGATGCTGGACTGCCAGGTGAACCCGGAGACTCGGAGACGGTCGAGCATGAGATCGGTGAAGCCGCCCGTCGACGCCTCGAACGCCAAGTTGCCGCGGTACATCAGTCGGCACAGCACGAGACCCAGGACACCGACGACGAGCTGCCCTCCGGCGCGGAGGAGACGCTTCTCCCGCAACAGCACCAGCGGGATGAAGATGAACAGCGCGAAGAGCTTGAAGGTGATCGCGAGCAGAAACCACAAGAGGAACGACCGCGTCCTGCCCTTCATGTAGGCCAACAGGCCGGCGAGCATGAAGGTGATCGAGATGATGTCGTACTGCACGATCACGAGGACCGGGACGAACAGCGCCATAGACGAGAGGAAGTAGAAGCCCACCCACTTCGAGCGCTGGGCGCTCACGCCGATCGTCTTGGCGATCGCCATCACGAGAAGCGTCGCGACGAGGGTGAAGACCACCATCATGAGCTTCAGCCACAGCTGAGCCGGGGTGGAGTTGAGGTAGTCGAAGTCGCCGTACCGGTACATGAAGTACGCCGGAAGGTTCCAGATGCCGAAGACGGCGTAGATCGGAACGTCGTACACCGCGGGGTGGCCGAAGGTCGAATGCTCGATGGCGATCTGGTAGAAGTCCTGCGGGCGGCCGGCGAAGACGGCGTCGAGGAAGTTGAAGGAGTGCTCGAACGTCGCCTTGACGTCACCGTAGAGGAACGTCACGAACGCGAGCGCGCAGATGGCCCCGAGCAGCGCCCAGTCGGCGATGTTGGGCTGCTCCACACCCTTGAACCAGCGGCCGACCGTGCTCTCGCGCACGCGATCGCTCGTCGAGATCCAGGCACCCTCCACACGATCCCATCCGCGGTCGAGTGCGCGGCTCACGCGCCCTCCCTCGGGGGTGGTCGCCTCGGTTCCGAGCTCGTGCTGCGTCATGACGTGATACCGCCTGTTTCCGGTGATCCGATCTCATCGACGGGGGATGCGGCCGTCCGGCCGCTCGCACGCTCGATGAGAAGTTTGCGGGAGATGAAGTTGTAGACCAGCACGACGGCGGTCGCGATGAGCTTGCCGATCAGGGGGTCGATTCCGAGCCCGTCCACCGTCGCGAAGAGGATGAGCTGGTTGAGCCCGAGCGCGATGATGTTCAGGCCGATGTAGATGGCGAATTCCTTCACCACGTTGCGCCCAGGCCTGGCCTCGAAGACGAACTTGAGCGTCAGGACGTAATTGAGGATCAGCGAGAGGGAGAAGGAGATCGTGCTGGCGACGATGTACTGGACGCCGAAGTACTGGAAGAGGACGACGTACAGACCGTAGTCGAAGGCGAACGAGATGAGACCGACGACGAGGAATCGCGCGAACTGCCAGAACAGCCGCCGCAGGCGTGCGTTCCGCGGCGCGCTGTCCGCGCCCGCCGTCATTGCTTCTTCTCGGGCGTGTCATCCTTCGCCGCGTCGGCGACGACGTCGCGCTCCTCGGTGATGACATGGGTCGGAGCCGACGACACGCCGAAATTGACGCGCTCTCCGACCACCACCCGCGGCTTGGCGGTGACCCGGCTGTTGATACTCAGGATGTACTCGCCGAGGACGCCGATGAAGAACAGCTGCACGGCGCCCAGGAAGAAGATCCCGACGGTCGTCGAGGCCTCCCCCACTTGGTAGCTGTCCCAGTCGATGAGCTTGTTGATCAGCACGAACACCGCGAGCCCGAGGCAGATGATGCCGATGATGGCGGCGATGAACGTGGCGAGGCGCATGAGCAGCTTCGTCGACGACGTGATGCCCTGCATCGCGAAGTCGTAGTTGCGGAGGAAGTTGAAGTTCGACTTGCCGCGCGCGCTCTTGCCCTGGTCGTACTGGATGATCTCGACGTTGAGCCCGTACTCCGCGACGACGGCCTTGAAGAACGGCTGGATGTCGTCGATCTCCTCGAGGACACGCACGAACTCGCGGTCGTACAGGCCGTAGCCCGTGAAGCGGGGGATCTGGGTGGTGTCGGAGAACCAGCGGATCACGGCGTAGTACAGGTGCCGGAGGCCGGTCATGACGAAGCCCTCGTCGCTGCTGCGGCGCTGACCGATGACGACCTGCTTGCCCGACTCCCAGGCCCGGACGAACTCGGGAAGGTTCTCGGGCGGGTCCTGGAGATCACCGAACAGCATGAACGTCGCGTCGCCGCTGCCGTACGTCAGCGCCGAGAAGACGTTGCGGTGGAAGCCGAAGTTGCGCGCGTTGAAGACGGCTTTGACGCGGGCATCCTCTGCGGCGATCCGGCGGATCTCCGCACGTGTGCCGTCGGTGGAGTGATCGTCGACGAAGATGATCTCGTAGTCGTACTGCGGCAGCTCGCTGCGGAAGACCGCACGGAGACGGTCGACCATCTCCTGAACGCTGCGCTCTTCGTTGTAGCTGGGGATGACGACGCTGATGGTCCGTCTTGACAAGCGAGTACTCCTCGGTGATTCGGGCGTCTTCTCGCGCCCGATGAAGTCTACCCGACCCTCCTCCGGCCCCCGATGAGCGCTCGTCAGGCGAGGCGGTTGTGCCACATGGAGAGCGCGGAGCCGATCGCCATGTGCATGTCGAGGTACTGGTACGTGCCGAGCCGGCCGCCGAAATGCACGTCGGGTTCATCCGCAGCGAGGGCGCGGTACGCGAGCAGACCGGCACGGTCCGCGGGGGTGTTGACGGGGTAGTACGGTTCGTCACCGGGCGCCGCGAAGCGTGAGAACTCCCGCACGATGACGGTCCTGTCGGTCGGATAGCGGTCCGCCCGCTCCGGATGGAAGTGACGGAACTCGAGGATGCGCGTGTACGGGGTGTCCGCGTCGGCGTAGTTCATGACCGATGTGCCCTGGAAGTCGCCGACCGGCACGACTTCACGCTCGAAGTCGAGCGTGCGCCAGGACAGCGCCCCTTCGGCGTCGTCGAAGTAGCGGTCGACCGGGCCGGTGTAGACGATCGGCACCTGGCCGACGGTCGCTGCTTTGTGGAGCGGCTGCGACCCGTCGAAGAAATCGGTTTCCAGCCGGACATCGATGTTCGGATGGTCCGCCATGCGCTCGAGCCACGCGGTGTACCCGTCGGTGGGCAGACCCTCCCAGGTGTCGTTGAAGTATCTGTTGTCGTAGGTGTATCGCACGGGGAGTCGGCTGATGATCTCCGCGGGGAGCTGGCGTGGGTCGGTCTGCCACTGCTTGGCGGTGTAGTCGCGGATGAAGGCCTCGTAGAGCGGTCGCCCGATGAGCGCGATCGCCTTCTCTTCGAGGTTCGCGGCCGCCCGCGAGTCGAACTCCCCGGCCTGCTCGTGAATCAGGGCCTGCGCGTCGGCGGGCGAGAGCGCCGATCGGAAGAACTGGTTGATGGTGGCGAGGTTGATCGGGAGCGGGTAGACGACGCCGCGATGCGTCGTCTGGACGCGGTGCACGTAGCTCGTGAACGATGTGAACCGGTTGACGTACTCCCAGACGCCGGGATTCGACGTGTGGAAGAGGTGCGCGCCGTAGCGGTGCACCTCGATTCCGGTCTCGGGATCCGCCTCACTGTAGGCGTTGCCGCCGATGTGCGGGCGGCGGTCGATGAGGGTGACCTTGCGGCCGGCCTGCGCCGCACGCTCGGCGATCGTGAGACCGAACAGCCCCGCCCCGACGATGAGAAGATCCATCAGCATCCTTCGCGTGTAGCCATCAGAGAATCCTAGATGCTCGGTCGCGACTCACGCGCGGCGGTGCACCGTGCGGTTGTACACCTTGACCTCGAGGAAGCGCAGCGCGTGCAGCGCCGCGCATCGCACGCGCTGCCACGGCGAGAGGGTCGCGAGCAGCCCGGAGACATACCGTCGGTCCTCCTCGTACATCGCCCGGTCCGCCTCCGAATGGACGCTGCGTCGCTCGTGGGTCACGGCGTGGAGTCCGAAATACGCGCGCGCCGGGAGGATGCCCTCGTCGCGCGCGAGCTCGAACGACCGCCCGTGCGCGCGGACGATGTCGTGGTGGTACCGGGTGGAACGCAGCCGGTGCGAAACGCTGTCCGGACGCTGCAGCCAGTAGTAGAGCCGGTCGTCGCACGAGGCGACGAGGTGCATCCGTCGGTAGAGATCCATCGCCACAGCGACGTCTTGCGCGTAGCTTCCCTCGGGGAATCGGATGCCGTCGAACAGCGACCGCCGGTAGAGCTTGCCCCAATTGGCTTCGCTGAAGTACCGGAGTTCCTGCCGCAAGAGTCTGCGCAAGACGAGACTGAAGACCGTCTGATAGCTCTTCCCGGGCCGGTCGAAAGCGATGTGGCTCCCGGGGAGGTCGTTCGCGTGGGCATCGCGCACGGATGCCGCCACGCTCGCGCCGACGTTGACCCATCGGCAGCAACTCATGTCGGCTCCCGTGTCCAAGAGGATCTCGACGAGTCGGCCGATCATGCGCGGGCTCATGAGATCGTCGTTGTCGCAGAAGGTGACCAGTTCGCCGGTCGCTACGTCGAGTCCGCTGTTCTGCGCCGCCCCGATTCCGCCGTTCTCCCGATGGACGACGACGACCCGCGGGTCTTCTGCGCCCAGTTCATCGCAGATCCGGCCGGATTCGTCGGTCGAACCGTCGTCGACCAGGATGACCTCGATCTCGCGGTACTCCTGGTCCAGGATGGACGACACGCAGGCGCGGAGGTAGTGCCGCGAGTTGTAGACGGGGACGATGACCGACACCGTCGGCGTCATCGGGTCGGGAGACACGCGGAAGCCGATCAGGATGCGCTGATCGACGCGGCCACGGTGCCGAGGTTGCGGGAGTTGCCCTTCATCGTGAAGCGCGCCCCCTGCATGAGCACGTGCGTGTCGATGTCGATGATCTCCGACACGTTCGCGTTCACGAAGTACTGGCCGGCCCCGAAGTTGGCCGACTCGATGACGAAGTCCATCGAAGAGTTCCCGGCGGGGATGGCGGGCAGCTCGATGCCGAGCCGCTCGGTGTTGGAGGCGAGGACCATCTGACCCATCGGGGTGTCGATGCTGAACCCCGTCGCCCACATCGGCATCGCCTGCCGCGCCCGCACGTGCACGCGGATGCAGAGGCGCGCGCCGACCTCGACGGACTTGGTGCGCTTGCCGTCTTCTCCGAGCACCTCGATGCGCGTCACCTCGATGGGCTTCACCGGCTCGGGCGGCGGCTTCTCCCCGACGCGGCGGCCCTCGAGCACATCGCGGAGGGCCGAGACCGCTTCGTTGACGTCGCCGTCGAACACCATCTTGCCGTCCTTGAGGACGATGCCGCGGTCGCAGAGCTCCTGGACCTGGGCGGCGGAGTGCGAGACGAGGATGATCGTGCGCCCCTCCTTGCGGAACCGCGCGATGCGCTCCATGCACTTGCGCTGGAAGGCCTCGTCGCCGACGGCGAGCACTTCGTCGACGAGCAGCACATCGGGGTCGGTGTGCACCGCCACCGCGAAGGCCAGGCGCACGAACATGCCCGAGGAGTAGAACTTCACCTGCGTGTCGATGAAGTCGCCGATACCGCTGAAGTCGAGGATCTCCTCGAACCGCGCCGTCGTCTCGGCTCGGCTCATCCCCATGATCGACGCGTTGAGATAGACGTTCTCCCGGCCGCTGAGATCGGGGTGGAAGCCCGCACCCAGCTCGAGCAGCGCAGCCATCCGCCCTCGGGTCAGGATGCTCCCCGTCGTCGGCGAGACGATGCCGCCGATGAGCTTGAGCAGCGTGCTCTTCCCCGACCCGTTGGGGCCCAGGAGCCCCACGGTCGTCCCCGCGTGGATCTCCAGATCGACGCCGTCGACGGCGACGTACTCCTGCTTGTGCGTGCGGCCTCGGCGCCCGGCGTGCACGATGCGCTCTTTCAGGGTGTTGTCCTTGCGGACCGTGAACTGCTTCGAGACGCTCTCGGCGCGCACGACGACGGGCCCGGTCTTGGGTGAGACGACCATCACATCTCCTGCGCGAAGTTGCCCTGCAGGCGGGTGAACACACGGTGCGAGATCACCAGGAGCACGAGCCCGATGACACCCGCGATCGCCATCCGCAGCAGGAGGTTGTCGGGATAGTCCGCGTCGGTGCCGGCGCCCCAGAACGCCTTGCGGAACCCGAGGACGCCGAGCGTGATCGGGTTGTTGGTATACACCTCGAGGGCCCAGGAAGGGAGCCCGAGCGTGCGGAAGGCATTGCTGACCATCGTCCAGGCGTAGACGATCGGGGAGCCCCACATGGCGAGCATCATGACCACGTCGGTCACGTACTGCACGTCGCGGAGGTACACGTTGAGCGCCGAAAGGAGGATGCCGAAGGCCAGTCCGTACACGAGGATCAGCAGCACGGCGGGAAAGAACCAGAGCATCTCGACGGGCGCCGGCAGTGCGCGGAAGATGATCGCGCCGCCGAGCAGGACGAGACACTGCACGAGGAACATGAATCCGGCCGCGCCGACGCTGGCGAGCGGGAAGATCTCGCGCGGCAGGTAGATCTTCTTCACCAGCCCCGCGTTCGCGAGGATCGACGAGGTCGACCCCTGCACCGCCTCCGCGAAGAAGCTGTAGATCGTGAGCCCGGCGAACAGGAAGATCGCGAACTGCGGGATGCCTTCGGCGGCCCGCAGGAACTGCCCCAGGACGAGGTAGTACATGAGGAACTGGACGATCGGGCGGATCAGCGTCCAGAGGAACCCGAGCACGCTGTCGCGGTAGCGCGCCTGGAGATCCCGTCGGACGAGGAGCCCCAGCAGGTCGCGCCGATCCCAGATCTCGCGGAGCTTGCCGCCCCGAACGGGGAGGTCCAGGCCGCGGGCGTTCGTCGTGATGAACGGGGTCTCAGCAAGCCGGGCGAACCGCTCAGTCGTATCCAAATGCTCCACCTACGTTCAGCCAACTGGAACACTATACCGGGCGACCCTGGGCGAATTCGGCGGGGACGGCCCCGATCGGTACCCTCGGGAGAGCAACCACTGCAGCCGGCGAATGTCCGAACTCCGCACCCTCGCCGGGCTGCGCGCGAAAGGAACAACGAGATGTCGACAGTCGTCGTCACGGGAGCCGCCGGATACCTCGGTCATCATGTCGTGACCGCTCTTCTCGACCGCGGTCACGATGTCGTGGCCGCTGTGCGCCCCGGCAGCGGAGCGGGTCTCGACGCCCGGGCCGTGGTCGCGGAAGCCGATATCCTCGCCCCCGACTTCGATCCCGCTGTCTGGGGCGCGCTGCCCGATGCCGTCGTGCACCTCGCGTGGAAGGACGGATTCCGACACAACTCGACGGCGCACATGTCACAGCTGTCGGCGCATTTCGACCTGCTCACCGGGCTCGCCGAGCGCGGTGTCGCGCGCATCGTCGCGCTCGGCACGATGCACGAGGTGGGCTACTGGGAGGGCGCCATCGAGGGGAGCACGCCGACCGCGCCCCTCTCGCAGTACGGCATCGCGAAGGAGGCACTGCGGCGGTCGCTCGCCCTCGCCGTTCCGGAGACGACCTCGCTCGCGTGGGCCCGTGCCTACTACATCTACGGCGACGACCGCCGCAGCGAGTCGATCTTCCGGAAGCTCCTGGATGCCGCGGACGCCGGTCGGACCGAGTTCCCCTTCACGACGGGGAAGAATCTCTACGACTTCATCCGCGTGGAAGAGCTGGGACGCCAGATCGCCGCGTTGACCGACGCCGTCGACGTCACGGGAACCCTCAACTGCAGCACGGGTCAGCCGATGTCGCTCGCGCAGAAGGTCGAAGAGTTCATCGTCGAGAACGACCTGGGGCTCACACTGCAGTACGGGGCCTTCCCCGATCGCGCGTACGACTCCCCCGGGGTCTGGGGCGACGCCACGGAGATCCGCGCCGTGATGGCCCGCGACGACGCCGCGGCGCCGGCTCAGTAGCCGGTCGTCACACCGGGAGCGGGCGCGTTGACGAGGTGCCGCTCGGCGAGCTGGACGATCACGACGTCCGGCTGGTACTGCTCGACGAGCGAGCGGTAATTGGGCGGGTTCGACCAGTCGTCGTAGCGGTGCTGGATCTGCCAGGTCTGCGCGTACTGCTGTGCCCACAGGCCGGAGAGCGCGTTGCCCATCGAGTCGCGGAGGATGAGGGCGCTCTGGTCGCTCCACGCGCCGTCGGTCACGGTCGACGCGGGGAGGCGCGAGAGATCGATCGCCGCACCGCCATCGCTCGTCAGGGTGTTGGACTCGCCGTCGGTCACTTCCACCGACGACATCGGCTCGGTGAACACCGGTGCGGTCCACTCCGGAGCGGCATCCGGGACGCCGTACGCGGCGTACTCGTTGTAGATGCCGTCGCTGAGGACGTCGTCGACCGCCGGGACCACGACGGCGGGCGCATCCGGGTGCAGCGCGGCGTGACAGCGCGCGAACGACTGCCAGCCGATGTACCCGCCCCAGTCCGTCCAGTGGCTGTTGACCGGGGTGAAGACCGCGTTGTCGTCCGCCGCGTCGCGGAGGTCGGCGCGGAAGTCGACGATCGGAAGGTCAGGCGACGCGACCAGGAACTGGTCGAGGGGTGTCGACCCGCGCAGCGGTATCGCCCATTCCGGAAGCTCGTCGGGGTAGACGCTCGCCGCTGAGGGCGTGATCTGGATGGTGAAGTCGATGCCCTGCTCGGCAAGTGCGGCGGCCATCGGCGCGAAGTAGTCGTGCCACGCGGTCACTTCCGCGGCGGTGAGGAGCCGACGGCCGACGGACTGCGAGAAGTTCTCCTCGACCTGGTCGTTGTAGAAGGCCCAGCCGTTCTGACCGAGCACGACCTGACCGGCGAGCTCATCGGCGTGCGCGGCCCATGCGTCGGCGGAGGCGGCGGCATCGTCGATCCACGGCTCGCCATCTGTCCCGTCGAGGGCGGGGCGGCAGGCGGCGGTCGCCGCATCGTCGGTCGGTGCCGCTGTGGGCGCCACGGGGGCGATCGCGCCGGCCGCCCGGTCGAGGTCGGCCTGCACGGTCCAGCCGACGATCGCCGCGACGAGTGAGGCGACGGCGAGGATGATCAGTGGCGCGTCGCGGAACGGACGCCACCAGCGCGGCGAGGGGACGCCCGCGCCGTGGACGATGTCGCCGCCGCCCGAGCCGCTCATGAGGCCGAACCCGTTGTCTGCGGTGTGCGACGTGCCAGCCGGGCCGGGAACGTGGGGTCGACCGCGGTGACCAGCCGGTGCCGCGTCGGCGCGGTCTTCTCCAGCAGCCGCTCGAGCCAGCGCGGCGTCCAGTCCTTCAACTGGAGGGCGGGTCGTTCGATCAGATGCCAGCTCAGGTAGGCGTAGGCGTGGCATCCTGCGACGATCACGAGGTGGTACACGAGCCAGCCGGCATCCTGCAGCTTGAAGTACGCGGCGAACTGCATGAGCGGCCACGCGATGATGTAGATGCCGTACGAGAAGTCGCCGTGCTTGTCCCAGCTCTTGAGGAACTGCGCGCGGATCGCGAACCAGATGAGCGCGTAGCAGAACGCGTACTGGCCGAACGGGAGCCATCCGCCCTTGGCATAGGTCCAGCCCGCGATGAAGATGCACAGGATCGCCAGGCGGTTGTCGATGGGGATGCGGTCCCCGAAGAGCGCGAACAGGATGCCGAAGGCGAACGGAGCCAGCAGCAGCAGCTGTCGGAAATCGGCGAACACGATTCCGAAGACCCCGAGATTGCCGAAGCCGAGCCACTGCATCATCGCGAGGAAGATGATCGCCGACGCGACGATGCCGCCGATCATGCGGTGCGCGAGCGCACCCGCCACGCCGAGGACGGCCACCACGATGTAGGCACTGAACTCGAATGCGAGCGTCCAGGCCGATCCGTTCCATTCGAAGCCGCCGTGCAGCTGGAAGAACGGCAGACTCTCCCCCATCCCGGCGATGGTGTGCTGCTCGAGCGGAAGCCACATGTTGTTGGAGAAGTAGGTGAACGGCGAATCGGTCGTCGCGTTCCAGAACCCGTCCATCGTGCCGCTCTCACGGTAGTAGGCGATCGGAGCGAGAGCGTACGCCGTGATGATCAAGACCATGAACCAGGCCGGGAAGATGCGCATGATGCGACGCCAGAAGTACCGCGGCGTCGACGCGCGACCCATCTTGCTCTTGGTGATGAGGAAGCCGGAGAGGAAGAAGAACCCGGCGACGGCGACCCCGCCGAGCGACTGCTCGTCGCTGATCTGGGTGCCGAGGTCGTGACCGCCGTAGAAGCCGGCAAGCGGACCCGCGTGCGAGAAGATGACCATGAAGGCCATGAGCCATCGGAGGAATCCGATGCTGTTATTCCGCGGGTCGAAGCTCTCCTTCAGCGATGTCACCCTCCACCTCCTCCGGATTGTTCCGCTTCCAGGTCTCGGGGTGACGGAGCTTCCAGAGCTGGTGGTGCGCATAGCGCGCCGGGCGATCGAGCGGGCCGAGCAGCTTCGCGATTCTCGGGTGGTTGAGCTTCAGATACACCCGCGTCAGCGCGACGATCCCACCGTGCCCGAGCCATCCGGCGCGGTGGAGGAACTGGATCTGGTCGATCGCATACCCGGGCATCGTCGCGCCCATCTGATCGAGTTTGAACTCCAGCCCGGTGTGGCTGATGGCCGCGTGCTCGGCCGACGAGATCGTACGGACGTGGTAGCCGAGCTCCGCCGCGGCGTATCCGACGATCCGCTCCTGGACGTGGGCCAGGCTCCCGTCGAAGTGCTTGTTCGGCGCGGCGTACTCGTTGTACTTCCACTCGCGCTCGACCATGAGCCGCAGCGCCTCCGGCCGGGCGATCCACATGCATCCGTAGGGGGCGAGCGGCGAGATGTCATCGAACGGCACTCGGATGCCGAGTTCCTTGGCCAGCGCCTCGGCCGGCGCCTTGTTCGCGTACCAGCCGCGCCCCATCGTGGGGAATCCGATGTGGATCATCGGCGGGAAGACCATGCCGAGCCCGGGCTCCTTCTGGAAGAGCGCCAGCGCGTTGGCCGCGTAGCCGGGCGAGTTGAGCACGTTGTCCAACTGCTGGAGCTTGAAGTAGCGCCCGGAGTTGAACGACCCCTGCACCGTCTGCTTCGAATGGATCTTGACGACCAGGTCGTACCGGCCGGGCTCGAGGACATCGCGGCACGCGATGAAGAACGCGCTCAGGTCGCGTCCCCGGTTGGAGGGCAGGATGCGGATGTCGACGCTCGTGAAGTTCGCATCGGCACGCCGCGCGAGCACGTCGCGGATCGCGTCGGCCTTCTCCGTGCTCGTCGTGGTGATGAACAGATCCATCGGCACCGGCAGCATGATGAGCCGATCCATCAGCTCGTCCGTCATCTCTTCGTAGTAGATGTGCACCACGGCGGCGACGGTGGGCGCCTTGTCGGGGTCGAACGAGACGTCGACGTCCGGCAGGATCTCGTGCATCGCCGCATCGGTGTAGAGCGCGCGCGGCTGTGCGTTGCGGACGATGTTCTGGAAGATCATCCGAACCGGATACCCGTAGTGCTCGGCGCGATCGATCGTCCATCGCCCGATGACCGCGTGCTGGTCGAGATACGGCGGGTAGTGGAAGAAGCCGCGGCGCTTCAGCACCGGGCACCCGTCGTCGAGCAGGATGTCGGCGTTGATGAGCGCGGGGTGCTCGGCGGGGTAGTCGGCTTCGGAGAAGGCGACCGTCGAGGCGAACCCGAGCTCCTCGAAGTGGTGGGTGAACTTCGACTCGTGCTTGAGGATCGAATCGGTGTAGGTATCGATCATCGGCATCGATGCCCAGTACTCGCGCCAGGCGTCGCTCGTGAACAGAGGCTTGCGTACGGCGATCCAGTGAGACTGGATGTGCCGGTGCAGGATGCCTTCCTTCGTGAACGGATTGGGGACGATCTCGGCGTGGTCCGTCATCCCCCAGAAGTCCGCCGGCTCGGCATCCATCCGGGCGAACAGGTCCGCGAAAGGCCGGACGGGCCCGAACCACGTGTAGTTCATCAAGAGAATCTCGTCGTACTCCGCCAGACGCTCCGCCCCGAAGTGCTCCATGGCGGTCTTGTAGCCCCAGACGTCGAACCCGACGTTCTCGCGGACCCAGACGGTGTCGGCCACCGGAGCGAGCCGTGCGCGACCCTCTTCGGTGAGGTCGCCGTTGACGACCACGAAGATGTGATCGGCGAACGGCCGCAGCTCACTGAGCTTGTAGACGATGTAGTCATCGACCTCGCCGCGGCTGTCGTGGAGAAGGTAGAAGACGATCCGCCGCCCGTCGACGGGGAAGGATGCCGGCGCGACGGTGTCTGGACGTTGATCGGTCTGCAAGAACTCACTCCTCGGTTCGTCGGCCGAGCGCACGCTCAGAAGCCGACCCGCTGCGGCGGCGAGCCGCAGACCTAACGGATTCTACCTGGCTCAGGCGTCGCGCCCCTGCGCGAGGATCGAGAGCAGGTAGGCGCCGTAGCCGCTCTTCACGAGCGGCTCGGCCCGGACGCGGAGCTCGTCGTCGGTGAGGAATCCCAGCCGCCACGCGACCTCTTCGGGGCTTCCGATCGACAGACCCTGACGCTTCTGCACCGTACGGATGAACTCCGTGGCCTCGCTCAACGAGTCGAACGTGCCCGTGTCGAGCCATGCGGTGCCCCGGGGCAGCACCTCGACCTGCAGCTCTCCGCGTTCGAGGTAGACGCGGTTGAGGTCGGTGATCTCCAACTCGCCGCGCGCGGAGGGCCGGAGGTCCTTCGCGATCTCGACCACGTTGTTGTCGTAGAAGTAGAGGCCGGGGATCGCGAAATGACTCCGCGGCTTCTCGGGCTTCTCCTCCAGCGTCAGCGCGCGTCCCGTCGAATCGAACTCGACCACACCGTAGGCGCTCGGGTCGGCGACCCAATAGCCGAAGACGGCGGCGCCGGTGAGGGACTCGTGGCGGCGCAGCCGCGTGCCCATCCCTTGGCCGTAGAAGATGTTGTCGCCGAGGACGAGGCCGGCCGTGTCGGAGCCGATGTGCTCTTCACCGATCACGAACGCCTGCGCCAGACCGTCGGGCGACGGCTGCTGCGCGTACGTCAACGAGATCCCGAACTGCGATCCGTCACCCAGGAGTCGCTCGAACTGGTCGGCATCGTGCGGCGTCGTGATCACCAGGATGTCGCGGATGCCCGCGAGCATCAGGGTCGACAACGGGTAGTAGATCATCGGCTTGTCGTAGACGGGTACGAGTTGCTTTGAGATCCCGAGGGTGATCGGGTGCAACCGGGAGCCCGTGCCACCCGCCAGAACAATGCCGCGCATGCGTCCAGTTTCTCACACCTTGCACGCGACCCACGGCTGGTCGGCCGGGCCCGAGACGCCGGCACCCGCACGCCGACCGGGTTCACGGCGCGCCGACCGGTAAACTCCTGCTCATGGATAAACTCCTCGTGACCGGCGGCGCCGGCTTCATCGGCTCCGATTTCGTGCATTACATCCTCGAGAACACCGACAAGTCGGTCACCGTCCTCGACAAGCTCACCTATGCGGGCTCGCTCGCTTCCCTGCAGGGCCTCCCGGCCGATCGCTTCCGGTTCGTCGAGGGCGACATCTGCGACGCGGAGCTCGTCACGGGGCTCTTCTCCGAGCACGACGCGGTCGTGCACTACGCCGCGGAGTCGCACAACGACAACTCGCTGACCGGGCCGGCTCCGTTCGTGCAGACCAACCTCGTGGGCACGTTCACGTTGCTCGAGGCAGCGCGCGCCACCGGCGTGCGCTATCACCACATCTCCACCGACGAGGTCTACGGCGACCTCGAGCTCGACGACCCCGAGCGGTTCACCGAGCAGACTCCGTACAACCCTTCCAGCCCCTATTCGTCGACCAAGGCGGGCTCCGACCTGCTGGTCCGGGCGTGGGTGCGGTCGTTCGGCGTCGCTGCGACGATCAGCAACTGCTCCAACAACTACGGTCCCCGCCAGCACGTCGAGAAGTTCATCCCCCGGCAGATCACGAACCTCATCGACGGCGTGCGGCCTCGCCTGTACGGCGACGGCCGCAACGTGCGCGACTGGATCCACGCCGATGACCACTCGTCGGCCGTGCTGCGGATCCTCGAGCGCGGCCGCATCGGCGAGACCTACCTCATCGGCGCCGATGGTGAGAAGTCCAACCGTGACGTGGTCGAGATCATCCTCCAGGCCATGGGGCGCCCCGCCGACGACTACGACCTCGTGACCGACCGCCCGGGACACGACCTCCGCTACGCGATCGACTGGTCGAAGCTGCGCGACGAGCTCGACTGGCAGCCGACGTACCGCGACTTCGGTGCGGGCATCGCAGCGACGGTGCAGTGGTACCAGGAGAACGAGGAGTGGTGGCGGCCGCAGAAGGCCGAGGCCGAGGCCAAGTACGCGACCGTGGGTCAGTGACCGGCGTGGAATACGGCAAGACGCTCGCTGCGCACGAGACGACGATCCCCGGCCTGACCCTCCTCGACATCCCCGTCCACGGTGACAACCGTGGGTGGTTCAAGGAGAACTGGCAGCGCGAGAAGATGATGGCGCTCGGCCTGCCCGACCTCGGCCCGGTGCAGAACAACATCTCGTTCAACCGCAACGCCGGGACCACGCGCGGGATCCACGCGGAGCCGTGGGACAAGTTCATCTCGGTAGCCACCGGAAGCGTGTTCGGCGCCTGGGTGGATCTGCGGGCCGGAGACGGGTTCGGACGACTCTTCACCGCGACGATCGACCCGGGCACGGCGATCTTCGTCCCGCGGGGTGTCGGCAATGCCTTCCAGACCCTCGAAGCAGACACCGCCTACACCTACCTCGTCAACGACCATTGGACTCCGCAGGCGGAGTACACGTTCCTGAATCTCGCCGACGAGACCACGGCTGTTCCGTGGCCGATCGCGCTCGACCGGGCCGATGTGTCGGAGAAGGATCGGAACCATCCGCGCCTGGACGCGGTCACTCCGATCACCTTCTGACGCTCGTCCCTCTTCCACTCCACAGGAGTTCCGCATGCCCGAGAACGTGCTCATCACCGGCGGCGCCGGCTTCATCGGTTCGGCGCTCACGCGCAGACTCGTCGACGCGGGGCATCGCGTCACGATTCTCGATTCGCTCGTCGCCCAGGTGCACGGCGAGTCCCCCGAGGAGACCTCGGCCCTCCTGAGGTCGGTCTCCGGCATCGCGGACGTCCGCGTGGGCACCGTCACCTCGGAGGAAGATCTCCGTGGCGCGCTCGCAGAAGCGACCGTCGTCGTCCATCTCGCCGCCGAGACCGGCACCGGTCAATCGATGTACGAGATCGACCGCTACGTCCAGGCCAACGTCGGCGGCACGGGGAAGCTGCTCGACCTCCTCGCGAACGAGCCGCACTCGGTGCGTCGCGTCGTCATCGCCTCATCGCGGTCGGTCTACGGCGAGGGCGCCTATCTGACAGCGGACGGGACCACGGTCTTCCCCCCGCACCGCTCCTCCGCTGCCATGGAAGCGGGAGACTTCGACGTCCACCTCGCCCCGGGCGATGCGCTCACCCTCATCCCGACTCCCGAGACGGCTCTGCTGCACCCGTCGTCCGTGTACGGCATCACCAAGCAGGCACAGGAAGCCCTCATCATGACCGCCGCGCCGACGCTCGGCGTCGAGGCGGTCGCGCTGCGCTATCAGAACGTCTACGGCCCGGGCCAGTCGCTCAAGAACCCGTACACCGGCATCCTGTCGATCTTCTCGACCCTCATCCGTCAGGGCAAGGAGATCAACATCTTCGAAGACGGACTCGAGAGCCGCGACTTCGTCTACGTCGACGATGTCGTGGAGGCGACCTTCCTCGCGTGCCTCGACCCGCGCGCCGCCGGCCACACCTTCAATGTCGGGTCCGGCGTCCAGACGACTGTCAGTGAGGTGGTCGACGCCCTCTTCCGCGCGTTCGGTTCGGACGTGCCCGTGACGGTATCGGGCAGCTTCCGGCTCGGAGACATCCGCCACAACGTCGCCGACACGTCCCGGATCCGCGACGCCCTCGGGTTCAGCGCGTCGGTGCCGTTCGATCAGGGCATTCGCCGGTTCGCCGAATGGGTGCTGACGCAGCCGCTCGAGACCGACGGCTACGAGCGCTCGCTCGCGGAGATGGCCGAGCGCAAGCTCCTCAAGTGAGTCGCGCCCGGCCCGCTCACTTGAGCGTTCCGGTTGGAACGATCCAGACTTTCGCCGGGACGCCGTAGGTCGCGGAGATCCAGGCGCGGGAGGCGCTGTCCCCCGCGTTCATGAGCCCTCCCGAGGCCAGGAACACCGGGTCTCCGGCCTGTTCACGCACAAAGTGCGGCCGCAGCTCGGACCCGGCCGACGGGATGCCCTCCGAGCCTCGTGCCCCGATGGATGCGAAGGTCAGTGGCGCATAGTCCGACCGGTTCACCGACAGCCATCCCTCGCTGCTGAGCACGAACGCGCCCGCGCCGGTGTCGATCCTGGTCGGGAGGTCGCCTTCAGCCGTCATCAGGTCGATCGACGCGGGCGAGATCTTCCAGGCACCGGCCATGACCGTTCCGATGCGCGACGCGGCCGGCACGGAGAACGTCCGCCCCGCGCCGGTGATCACACGCACGTCGCCCGCCTTATCGTCGTACAGGCCGACGCCGACCACCGGTGCTGCCAGTCGGACCTGGTCGAGGACGGATGCCGAGACGGCCGTCGTCGCCGTGCCGATGCCGTAGGCCGCCAGCACCCGCGGGTCGGGGACCTCGCGCTTGGTACCGCTCTGAATGAGCCAGGTGGAGCCGTCGGCGGAGCGGAGGAGCCCGGCGAGCGTGCCACCGTCCCGCGTCGAACCGAGCTGCGTCGCGGTCAGCGTCCGCAACGTCGCGCAATCCTTCCCGAAGTCGGTCACCACCTGGCACCCCGATGCCCGGTAGCGGGTGTCGCCGTCCATCAGGAAGACGTCACCGCTCTCGCTCTTGATGAAGAGGTCGTACGAGATCTTCACTCCCGTCAACGCGCCCGCCACGATGGTCCACACCTTCGGCGGGACGCCGTACCGCGAAGTGATGGCCGCGCGCTCCGCTGCCCCGCTGACGACCTGCGCCGCACCGCTGGAGACCAGGAACTCCTGCCCGCTCCCGGCATCGCGGACGAAGTGCGGACGCGGCTCCGCGCCGGCGACCGGAATTCCGGCGAATGCCCGCGCCCCGAGCCCGGTGAACGCGGCGTCCCCGCCGTACGTCGCCGACGGCACCTCGAGCCACCCCTCCTGGGTCAGGATGAACGAACGCCCGTCGCTGCGCATGCGCGACGGCAACGGCGCCGTGACCGGCAGCATCGCGAAGCTCTCCGGGGTCACCTTCCGCACGGCGCTCGCGATGACCCCGGTCGCCTGAGCGGAGGTGAGGGAGTACTGTCCACCCGACGTCACGAGCGTGCGCCCGGCGCCACCGTCGGAGTAGACCCCCGCGGCGAGGACCGGGTCGCCCACCGGGAGGCGCGCCGCCGTCGCCGTCGACACGGCGCTCGTCGTCGACGGGATGCCGTAGACCGAGAGCAGCGACGGGTCGAGTACTTGTCGCATCCGCCCGCTCTGCGGGAGCCAGACCGTACCGGCCGGCGTGCGGACGAGGGCTGCGAGCGAGCCCACGGTCGCGTACTGGGCGAGTTCCACCGCGGTCACGGTCCGGGCCGTGGCGCAATCCCCACCCCAGTCCGAGACCTGGGTGCAGTCCCGCAGGCGGTAGGCACGCGATCCGTCCAGGAGATACGCTGCACCGGCCGCCGTGCGCACGATGCCCTCCGCCGACGTCGTGTCGCCGAGTGCACCGTCGAGCACCGGCCATACGCGAGAGCTCACGCCGTACGTCCTGGTGACCCA
This sequence comes from Stenotrophomonas maltophilia, assembly GCA_016807485.1. Classification (GTDB taxonomy): domain Bacteria; phylum Actinomycetota; class Actinomycetes; order Actinomycetales; family Microbacteriaceae; genus Microbacterium. Next base: position 27,733 of record JACEFY010000002.1, read on the forward strand.
GGCCTGGTCTGCCGAAGAGACGGCCTGGAGCGTGCCCCACGACACGAGGTAGGTCTGATCGTCGGAGCGCTCCTTCACGAAGTGCGGCCCCGAGACGAGTCCCGCTGCGGCCAGTCCCGCGGCGGCCCCCGCGGGCAGGGTCGTGAAAGGCAGCGTCGACGGGTAGTCCGCGGCGTTCACTTCGAGCCAGCCGCCGTCGACCATGACGAACGAGCGCCCACCCGAGGTGATCCGGGTCGGCATCGGCGATGACGCGGTCAGCAGGGCGAACGACTCGGCCGTCAGCTCCCGAGCGCTGCGCGCGATGGCGGTGCCGCTCGCCGCATCGGGAACGCCGTAGACCCCGGCATCCGTCTGCAGTCGGTACGGGTTCGTGGCGTCGCGGTAGACGCCGACGGCGGTCACGGGAGTCTCGACCTTGTAGTCGGCGACCATGGCCGCCGACACCCGCGACGACGTCGCGGGGATGCCGAAGCGCGGCAGAAGTCCCAGATCGATCACTTCACGACGCGACCCGCTCTGCACGAGCCAGGTCGGTCCGCCCGAGGTGATGACACGGGCGAGGTATCCCGCATCCGGGTAGCGCGCGACCTGTGCATCGTCCGCGACCGGCAGAGCCCCGTAGTCCCACCCCAGGTCGCCCAGCTGGCCGATGTCCTGCACGCGCAGGCGCTGTCCGCTGTCGAGGACGTAGACGATGCCACCGCGCGTCTTCACGCCCCGCTTCGCGTCGCCCTTATCGGTGTAGGAGTTGAGTTCGGAGGCGGCGACCTGGCGTGGCGATGCGATCCACGTGTACTGCGCGGCGAGCTCGGCCGTGGCCAGTCGCCACCGCGAACCCCCGCTGACGATGTAGCGATCGGACGTCCCCGACACCTGCAGGATCTGGAGCATCTCGCCTTGCGTCGAGCCGAACCACTCGGTGTAGTAGTTGTAGAAGTTGCGGTTGCCGTAGGCCGAGCAGCTGTTGCCGAGGCCCCATCCGGCGGCCAGGGCTGCGGCGTTGGGCTGGTAGGGCGTGTACGTGTACAGCGCCGCGGTGGCGTAGTTCTGGATGTTCAGGTTGGTGCCGCCGCACGATGCGTTCGGGTTGTAGCCGATGAAGTTGACGCCGGGCTGCTTGCCGAACCTCGCCGCCTTGTACGTCTTGAGTTGCTGCGTGCCCTTGAGGATCTGCGGACCCACCCCCGCGAAGGCGGGGTCGCACGGGGCCGTATCGGGGCACGACGCGCCCATCGCGGCCGAGAGGTTCCAGTCGGACGGCGCCTTGCTGGTCGTCAGGCCCTGTTCCTTCTGCAGCGTGACGAGGATCACCTTCGCCGAGATGCCGCACGCCACCTGGACGCGGTAGATCAGCTCGGACACGCGCATCGTCCCGCCCTGGATCGCAGCGCAGATGAGGTCGCCCGTGGCTTGGGACCTGACTTCCCCGCGTGAGGAGATGCCGGCATTCAGGACGTTGAGGCACCGCCCGTTCTGGCAGGCCCCGATCTTCGCGTCGAGGAATGCCTGGATCTCCCCGGACGTCATTGCCGCACTGTCGTAGAACAACGCATCCGAGATGATGTTCTCGGGGTCGAACCCGACGACGGCCGCCGCCTTGACGATTCCCGTGTCGACCTGAGCCGCGGACGAGACGTGCTGGTCGACGGCCGTCGGCGCAACGGCCGCCGCGGGTGCTCCGACGAGGAGCGACGCGATCAGGGCGATCATCGCGGTCATCGCGGTCGCCAGGCGGGGCGCGGGCCGGGCGCGCCCGGAAGAACGGGCGATGATTCGGGGGATCATGTGACCATTGTTACTGAAGTAGTCCCCTGTTACCACCTCGGCCTCGACGACACGCCATAGACACGCCGCTCCCGGCACCCTCAGAGGTCGGCGTGCAGCTGCCAGACACGCTCAGCGGCGCCGGTCCAGGAGAACGCGCGTCCGCGGTCTCCGGACAGCACGGCGAGCCGCTCGACGGCGCCCGTCGAGCCGAGGGCCTCCCCCAGCGCCGCGCTGAGCTCGCCCGGCTCGGCGAGGCGCCCGCCGTCGACCACGACCTCTCGATGCACGGCGCTGTCGGCGGCGACGATCGGCACCCCGAGCGTCAGCGCGTCGATCACCCGCCACGGATAGGCGGAGTCGGCGCGGGGCGCCACGAGGAGCACGGCGCCGGCGAGCACCGCTGCGCGGTCGGCGGACTCGAGCGGA
>JACEFY010000020.1 GCA_016807485.1 Stenotrophomonas maltophilia
ATCGCGGCGCCTCAGCGGCCGGGGCGGGAGCCTGGCCGGACGGGCCGGCGTAGTAGGCGTTCCAGTCCGGCGTGATGCCGTCCGGCAGCACCGGCAGCGGCGTCACGCCGTCGGCATACGTGGGCCACTGCGGCGCCGGTGCCGGAGCCGCGTACGGCTGCGGCAGCGCGGCCGGCGCTCCGTAGGCGTGCGCCGCCACCGCGCGCGGCTTCTTCGGCGCGAAGAGCGCGTTGACGAGCGGGACGAACGCGGTTCCGACAGCGGCGAGGATGGCGAGGGCCACGACGACGCGCCAGTAGATCGGCCGGAAGTCGACGTCCGGGGAGAGAAGGAGAGGCAGCACGAGCATGATCGCGAGGATGACGACCAGGCCGATCGTGACGTAGGTGACGATCGTCGTGAACGTCGTCTCGTACCGCTGGTGGGACTTCACGTACAGGCGGACGTGCAGCAGCGCGCCCTGGAGGATGAGGGCGATGAGGATGAATCGGAAGAAGCGGTCGCCGCCGAAGCCGTAGTAGTAGTCGGAGGACTCCGGCATCCAGATCAACACAGCGCCGATCAGGAGGATCGCCACCCATGTGATCATGCTCGCCAGGGTGAGCCAGTCGGGCCTGCGCGGCGCCAGGTTCGCCTCGGCGATCGCCACGCCGGCGAACGCGGCGAGGAGGAGGATCGTGAGGAAGGCCTTGCCGACGATGCCGTTGGCATCGCCCACCAGCACCCAGACGACGCAGACGATCGCCGCGGCGATGAGCGCGCCGATCGCCACCCACAGCGCCGCACGCATGATCTTGTTGGTCGGCGGCGCCGACGTGTGCTCGGTCATCGTGGGGGTCCTTTCCCGGGGTGGCCAGTGGCCCCATCCTGACACGTGGCGCGGGTCGAGGGGAGACGAAATCCCGGGGGGAAACGACGAAGCGCCCCACTCGGGGGCGCTTCTGTCGGATGGTGGCGAGTGAGGGATTCGAACCCCCGAAGTCGATGACAGCTGAGTTACAATCAGATCCCTTTGGCCGCTTGGGTAACTCGCCAGGTGCGCACCCGCCCGGCTTTTCCAGTCGATCGGAGGCGCGATCAATCATCTTACCTGTCCGCGCGCCGTCCGGAAAACCAGCGCCGCTAGCCGGTGACGACGACCCGCTCGACGAAGCCCTCGACACGCGCGCGGGTGCCGTCGATCCGGCGATCCACGCTGGCCCGCACTTCGCTCGGGGCCAGCGGCGCCGCCAGGCGGACGTTGTCGTGGCAGCCGAGATCGGCGCATATGTAGGCACCCACACTGTCGCCGCGAGCACCGGCATCGCCCGCCCGCCGCGCGGTGAAGAGGGCGACCTGATTGCCGGGCTGCATCGTGTGACACATGTTGCAGAGCGCCGCCTGTGCCCGTCCGCCGCCCGAGGCCCGCACGACGACCCCGGTGGGGATGCCGTCGCGTTCGACGACGATGTAGCCACGCCCCCGATTGGTCGGGTCGGGCCATGCGAAGAAGTCGAGGTGGTCCCAGTCGGCGAGCACGAAGGACAGCGGCACGGCGAGGTGCTCGCGTTCGTCGGGAGTGGCGTTCACGAGCGCCGAGCGCACCTGGTCTTCGGTGAGCGGCTGCATCCGGCCAGTCTACGAACGGTCGAGCGTGCACGGGTCGCGCGATGCCCCTTATCGTATATTCAGACGACTGTTCTTCTCGACAGTCTTCCATAAGTCGTGTTTTTGTTCTACCATGGTGGTGGCGGTCAGGCCATTCACCTGAACGCAAGGATGAGCCGGCAGTGCAACCGGACGTTGAATGACCAACGTCAGGAGTGCCATGGACGAACCCTCATCCCCACAGGGGCAGCCCCCGCGGCGGCATGTGGAGTTCTCCGCGGGCGGTGACGGCGTGGCACCACCCGTCGACCCGCACTGGGTCGCCCTGTCGGCTCTCGTCGCTCGCGCGGAGGCGAATCGGTCGGCGATGTCCGCGCTGCAGGCGGAGCGCGCCGAGATCTGCGCCGCCGCGCTCGACCTGGTCGCCGACCGCGTGGCGCAACGCGATGCGGCGCACCCCGGTCGGGAGATCGGCGACACGATTCCGCTCCGTGAGGTGATGGCCGAGCTCGCCGCGGCGCTCCACGTCGGCGAACGCACCGTATCGAACTGGCTCGGCGACGGCGCCGCGCTCGTCGGCACGTACCGCGACACGCTCGAGTCGCTCCGCGGCGGTCTCATCGACGAACGGCACGCGTCGGCGATCGTCGACGGCGGCGCTGCGCTGACGCCGCACAACCGCGCCGAGTATCAGCGACTGATCCTGCCGATCGCCGAGAATGACACGGCGCCCGCGACGCGGCAGCACGCGCGCGTGATCGCGGCGCGCCTGCAGCCCGATTGCCTCGCCGAGAATCAGCGGCGCGCACTGGCCGAACGCCGTGTGCGGATGTTCGACGTCGACGACGGGATGTCGCGGCTGCTCCTCGACGGCCCCACCACGCTCGTGCACGGCATCTACGAACGGCTCACGGAGATGGGCGTCGCCCTCGCGGATGCGGGTGGCTCGCCCACTCCGGAAGCGGATGACGAGGCGGCGGGAGGCCCCGACGAGCGCACGCTCGACCAGCGCCGCGCCGACATCATGTGCGACCTGCTCCTCACCGGCGCGCCGACGACAGGTGAGACCGAGCTCGGCGCCATCCGTGCGACAGTGCAGGTGACGATCCCCATCCTCACCCTCGCCGGCCTCGACGACGACCCGGCGCTCCTCGACGGCGAGAGTCCGATCGATGCCGACACCGCGCGGGCGCTCGCGGCATCCGCTCCCTGCTGGCAGCGAGTGATGATCCATCCCGTCACGCACGAGCCGCTCCGGCTCGACACCTACCGCCCCGGCAAGCGGCTGCGCCGCTTGATCGCGTCGCGCGACCAGCGCTGCCGATGGCCCGGATGCCGCCGCCCGGCCCGCCGGAGCGACATCGACCACACGATCGCCTTCGACGACGGCGGCCAGACCTGCGCCGACAACCTCGAAGTGCTCTGCCGCGGACATCACACGGTGAAGCATGCATCACCCTGGCACGTCCGACACCTCGGCGGTGGGACACTCGAGTTCACCTCGCCGACGCGGCGAAAATACCGGAACAACGCCCCGCCGGTCGTCACGGCATCCGCAGCACGGTCACGATGGGTGTGCTACCTCGACGCACCGGACGACCCGACTGATCGACCTGCCTTCTGACCGATCCGGCACCGACAGCCATCCCGGGGTGCGCGATAGAATCGCGCCATGGCTGACTCTTCGTTCGACATCGTCTCCAAGATCGACCGCCAGGAGGCGGACAACGCGCTCAACCAGGCCCGCAAGGAGGTCGAGCAGCGCTATGACTTCAAGGGCACCGGCGCCGACATCGCGTGGAGCGGCGACGCGATCGTCGTGAAGGCCAACAGCGAAGAGCGGGCGAAGGCGGTGCTCGACGTCTTCCAGACGAAGCTGATCAAGCGCGGCATCTCGCTCAAGAGCCTCGAGACGGGCGACCCGGTCGCCGGATCGAAGGAGTATCGGATCACGTCCACCCTCAAAGAGGGCATCTCATCGGAGAACGCGAAGAAGATCAGCAAGATCCTGCGCGACGAGGGACCCAAGTCGGTGAAGTCGCAGATCCAGGGCGACGAGCTGCGCGTGCAGTCGAAGTCGCGCGACGATCTGCAGGAAGTCCAGCGCCTGCTCAAGTCCGCCGACCTCGATCTCGACCTGCAGTTCGTCAACTACCGCTAGAGCAAGCCTCTGACCTGCGGTTTTCCTGCTCCAGTCCGCACAGAGTCCGCAGAATTCGCGACTTCCGTCATGAAGGCCGCTGTCGCGGAACGTGTCTTATCCTCCGCTGACGGCCATAAATGGCTGTAAACGTTCAGAGTGATGGACGGCTTGGAGTGCCCTAGCGCCCGTTGTACGGTGACGACGTCACAACCCTGGGCGATGAGATTCGATGCGAATGTGTGACGCAGGGTGTGTAAGGTGACGTCGTCGCGCAGTCCCGTTGCTTCGCGCACTCGACGCCAGGCACTTCCCGCGCTGTTGCGGTTATAGATCCTGCCGAGTTCAGTCGTGAACAAGTGTTCGTCGGGTGCCGTGACCTGCTGACCAGCGACGTGCGCGGACAGCGGGGCCAGATACTCGGCCGGCACGTAGATCGTGCGTTCGGATTCGTACTTGGGCGGCACCACCTTGGTCGTCTTCATCGTGGCGCCCTGGACTTGCCGGGCGACCATGATGGTGCGACCAAGGAAGTTCACGTCACGGAGTTGGAGACCTGCGGCTTCGCCAAGTCGCAGGCCGGCGAAGACGCACGCTTCGATGAATGGGCGAAAGTGCCCTGCCTCCGAGAGAACGCGCTGCACTTCTTCGGCCGTCAGGATGCGCATCGCCACCTCTGCGCGGCGGCCGCGAGGCGCCTTGACTCCGGCGGCTGGGCTCGTGACGATGCGGCGATCTCCTGCGGCAGCGCGGAAGGACATCTGGACATAGTTCAGCCGAGTTTTGATGGTTGACGCCGCGAGCCCTCGCTTGACCTCCCCGGCGACCCAATGCTGCACGTCGGCCGAGCGCACCGCGCTGATGGGCTTCTCGATCCAGGGGACGCTTTCGATTGCTGTGGTCGCCGCCTCGAAGGTGCCGTCCACCCACGTCTGTCGCTCGAACCACAGGCGGTTCCATTCAGCCCAGGTGATCTTGCCGGCATTCGGGTCGACGTATTGGCCGGTCACGACGGCGGTCGCCACCTCGTCCAGCCATCGCTGGGCATCGCGCTTCAGTTTGAAATGGCGAGAATGCTCCCGACCACCGTCGTCGCGGTATCGCGCGCGCCAGACTCCGTCAGCTCGTTGCTTGATCGACGCCATTCGAATCACCACCCATCGCCGGTGCGGGAAGTTGCGCGAGGGCTGCAGTCACGCCGTGGATCCTCGCCAAGAACGCCTCGCTGAATTCGCTACCCCCCTCGTTGAGCGACTGGGTCCACTCGGTCTCACTTTTTGAGCTCTGGGCATCTTCGTCGGCGCGAGCGAGCCCTTCTGCAGCGGCGTCGACGGCATTGCGGGCGACTTGCGTCAGCACAACGCCCGCCCTTTCGGCATCGGGCCGGTCGTCGACAGCTCGCGCGAGCCGCCGTTGCACGGAGTATGACTCGTAGGCGAGTTCGCGGATGTCCTCCAGCAGCTCAGCGAAGTACGCAGCCTCGGCATGAAGATCCAGTTCTTCAGGCTGCGCCAACAGGAGATCGTGGTTGATGCTCAGGACTCCGCCCAGCGCTTGAGCCTCGGTCAGCCTGAGGGGACGCTCGCCCTTTTCGACCGACCAGACGGTCGCCTGTGACCACTTGAAGCCGCGGTCACGCATGGCATCGGCGACATCTTTTTGGCTTCGTCCCGCCCGGATGCGCGTCAAATTAGCGCCGATCTCTGCATCTGTTGCCATGCGCACACTGTATAGCGAATCCCTATTGTACGCGACTAGATATCCTGGTTTACTAGATTTCTCAGTTAGTTTCCACTAGTGAAGCGAGTGACACGATGGATCGCATTCTGTTCATTGACGAAGTTGCTGCGCGGCTCCGGCGCTCACCGGCGCAGCTGCGCTGGATGCTGCACACGGGTGCAGCGCCGAAGTCCGCGATGATCGGGGGTCGCCGCTGCTGGCGCGAATCCGATGTCGAGACTTTCATCGCGGACGCCTTCGCCGACGCGAGCAGCTGACGGCTCCCCCTGTAGGTTCGGCAGACGACTGCACGTCGATTACCTCGACAGGTAGTGCGCCTCGGTGCTCGCGCCGATAGCCGGGCCCGTCCACTCCGTCGACCGGCTTCTCGCCGCCGACCGGACCTCCGCTTCGGCGGCCTGAACTGCGTCTTGCATCGTGATCTCGACGGTTCCGCGAAGCATCGAGTCTGCGACATGAGAGCACGCCGCGGCGTCGTTCGGTGCCACAGCCAGGGCCAGATTGTGGATCCGCCCGCGGGTGAGGCCCACGTAGAGGCCTGCCGAGTCCACGCCGGGCCCGACGATGGACGCGTCCGCGGTCTCACCTTGAACTCCGTGGACGGTCGATGCATACGCGAGCTGCAGGTGGTCGAGGGCGTATTCGCTGGTGATTCGTTTACGTTCGCCGCTGTCGCTCGCAGAGACGAGGTCAACACCGCCGTCGCGGATGCCCGCGACGATCCATACAGCCCGGTTCTCGACACCGGTCCGGCGATCGTTGCGACGCGTCTGCACGGTGTCCCCCACAAGGATCCGCTGCTCATCCCTCCCCCACGCGACGACTCCCGCGTTGAGCTCGCCGGCATCGACACGACGTTCCTGGATCATTGCGTTGATCGCGTCCGCTTCGACGTTGGTTCCCGTCACGAGCGTGACCCGCTTGCCGCGACGATGCCAGTCGAAGTACCCGTCGACCATTCGCTCGTGTGCGGTGATGTGATCGTCGACTCGCTCGAGATGCCCGTGCCGGTGTAGCAGCTCCGCGATCTCGACGGCATGCTGCAGGTCGCGCGGGTTGCGGAGCAAGAGCGTAAGGGCTCCGTAGCCGGAATCTTTGAATCGGTGCACGACGTCGAGTTCGACCGCGGCATTTGCGTACCGGATAGCGGCCCCCATCGCGCCGGCGTGCCCTACTGGCATCGCTTGCTGAGGGTCGCCGACCAGCGCCAGCCTCACCCGAAGCTCGAGCGCAAGAGCAGCGAGAACGTTCGCTGTCTGAAGGTCCACCATCCCGGCCTCATCGACCACGATCTGATCCTTGGGGCGCAACGCGAATTGGGCCGGCCCACGGTAAACCTCCTGCGTGACCGGATCGACGTCCCCCGGCGTGAGTCTGCTCCACACCACTGCGCCGGTGCCGTCGGTGATCCAACGGAAGCCGTGATCGCGGAGGAGAGAGTGAATGCTGGTGGACGCGCATCCGACTTCTCGGGTCACCACCGACGCCGCTTTCCGCGTCGGCGCTACGACCAGCATCTGCCGGCCGCGGGCAGACGAGACTTGGTATGCGACTCGCAGCATCGTCGTCTTGCCGGTACCGGCGGGGCCGCTGATCGCGACTAGTCCATTGGTGCCGGCGATGGCGCACGCCGCGGCGATCTGAGATTCGTCTAGACGCGATGCCTCTACATCGTTCGCGTGCAGGCGCAGCTCGCCGGGTAGCAGCGTGCGGCCGGGCTCGGCGAGAGCGTCCAGCTGACCCACGAGCCGGATCTTCTGCCGCATCGTTTCGGTCGCCATCAGGCACTTCACATGTGCGGGAGCGTCCTCGCCAACGAGTGACAACGCGTGAGAGCGGGCCCGCGCTGTGATCTCTTCGATCGCAGTACCCAGTTCGTCACGTGACGCGACGATGCCACTGCGAGCAAGTGCGCGGATTGCACCGGCGCGCAGATCGAACATGCTGAATCGAGCTCCTGAAGAAGCGGAACGCTTATCGGCATCCGCGATGGTGGCAGCGACGAGGCGATCAGTATCCAGATCGAGGAGCGATGCTTCGGGGACTGCGACCGCCAGCCGCGCGACCCCGAGCGAGGGATCGATTTGGGCGATTTCGTCGCGGATCACCGACTCCCACTGGCGCTCGTCGATGAGGGCGGGCTTATCGGGCCGAGCCACAGCCCACGCTCGCCGATCTATCTGCGCGAGCGCCTCGGCGCTGGGCGCCTGGCCGTTGTGCGCGGCCATCCATTCCGCCGCCAATTGCTCTCGGTTCGCCTCGATCTGCGCTGAACGGCGGGAGAGTGGCCGCACAGCCGCAGTCAGCTGAGCGATCTCACCTGACGAGTTGAGGGTGAAACCATACCGGGCGAGCGCCCTGATCCACGCAGGGTCAGTCCGTGCCGCAAGCTCGCCTTCCGCGTTGATGACCGTATGCAGTCGCATTGCCACGCGGGAGTCAATGTTCGACCACCGCCCGTCTACGCCGCACGCTTTCACGTTCAACCACAGATGCCGATGGATATGAGGGTCGAGGGCGCGCGATCGACGGTGCAGGAGCTCCACAACCTCGATCCGGTGCAGCTCTTCACGGACAAGGCCGTTGTGCCCGCGCCTCGCGTTGAGCATTGACTGCCAGGTCACGAGCGTCCGGTCGCGCAACCGGTCCTGCAGGGCTTCAAACTCTGTCGCCAGGTCCGGGTAGAGAAGCGCGGCGATGCTGTAAGACTTCGGATGGTTGATGGTGCCGTCTAGGACAAGGTCGGCGTCGGCACTCAAACGCTGCCGGCCGCGGTCTTCTCCCGTGACCGGATCATGCCCAGTCAGCCAGACGCGCAGCCCGCCGGCGTTGAGGACGTCGCGAATGACCACGCCAGCCTCGACAGCAAACCTCGATACTCCCGCATCGTTGCCGTCGGCATACACCTGGAGAGCGTCTGCGCCCGTGGCGCGTTGCAGATGTGAGTCGCAAGTGCCCTCGAGCGCATAGGACACCGCGTGCCGGACACCGCGCGAGTCAACACCCCGCTTCCAACGCTCCAATCCTCCGCGCATGCCACCAGTTTATCCGCGTTTCTAGTCGTTCACAACTAGTAAACATCGTTGATGCCTGCGTGCATTGCTTACTTAGTCCCTTGGCCTGATTTTTGTTCTCTGCCTATGTTTGTCGTGTCGAGGATTCAGCTTTGATAGCGGACCCTCGCTTTGCCAGGTGGAATGTTTCGGTACATGCTCGCTGATCGCGCACTCCTGCGCGCGGCCAGGGCGGCCTACGCGGCCACTCGGCGGAGTGCTGCGCGTCGCGATGGACCACCCGCCGCACCCCCCCCTGGCTTACGAGCCACCGCCCGAAGGGCTGTCCCCGGCTGCCCGCCTCATGCGTTAAGGACCCCGTCTCACCACACATCAGGAGGTCTGCGATCGCAGGCCATAGGCAAGCGACGAACGGCTCAGAACTCACCAGATGGGCCAGACTCCGATCTTGTGAGTCTCCTATGGAGATGCCATGCTGGCCGCACATCGCGAAGATACCGAAAGAAGTGACATGCACAGTCAGCGTCCTACCATCCCGGCACTAGTGACCGCCCTTGCGCTTGCACTTTCACTTCTAGCCGGTTCTACACCCGCCTACGCCACTAGCCCGTCGCGAGACATAGCGCCCGGCGGTGACGAGGAGCTGGTCCGGGTTACTGTGCCACTCGCCCACCCCACAGACCTGCGATCTGCGGTCGCGTACGGCACGGCGCTTCAGGGCGTAGCCTACGCATTCGACAACGGCGGCGTTGTCGGCGAGTATGCGCCTGGATCGGGACAATCGGTAAACGAATATCTCGACTTGTTTCGCACCGAGTACGGAACAAGTCCCGCGGTAACGGGCATCGTTTTCAAGAGGCCACGACCGCAACAACAGAGTAAGGCCGTCAGCACGCCGATCGGCGAAGAACTCCCGAGGTATACCCCTTCTCCCGTGCAATACGGCGGAGAGACGCTCCGTCGGCGAGCGGTCACCAGCTTCAGCTCTGCTGACTCAGTGCAGGCACGGTCAGCAGGGGATTGGCGTCCTGATGCGACAGCCCACGAGCTAGTTCCCAATACTTCTGCAACTGGTCTCATCTATCAGGAGTTGGTCTGGACTGCCGGGGGCCTCTACTCCCTGCCAGATCGCATAGGACTTGAGTTTGAGATCAATCTGGATAACGAGTACGTAGCCAGCCCCAACAGCACCAGGCCCAACTGCTCTGACAACTCGTACAAGGATCGGTTCTGGTTGAAGAACTATTCATACTCCTGGTCAGTATCCGATATGTTCAGTTCCTCCGCCGGCACCTTCGGTGCGTACGCGGACTACAACGACCTGAGCGACACCTGCCGCAAGAACTCCATCGCAGTAGGTATGCGATACCCGAAGAATATGCAAAGCATCGACATTCTGGGGGTTGGGAAAGAAACCAGACTGGAGGTCCTCATAGTCGCACCTCGTGGGCTCACCACATACAGCAAAGTCGGTGGGAACGTGCAGGCCGTAACCGCCAGCTATTGCGAGAATTATCCCGGAATGGCTCTCACCGACTGCATGGGGGTGAATCGCATAGATATCCAGTGGAATGGATACCCCTCGGGGAACTACAACCGCTCCACCCTGAACATAACCCGTGGGTGGCTCGCCCCATCTCTCTGCTGGCGAACCTGGAACACCGGAGCCAATCTCGTGTCATATGCGTGCTAGAAATCGGCGCGCCTTCTCACGTGCATAGCCCAGAGAGGAAGTGCGAGAACGATGACGCCCACCCCGAGCACGAGCACGCTCACACCGGCGCCTGCCCCACCCAGATCGTGAACTACGACGATATCCGCGTCAGACCTGGAAAAATACGTGCAGCTAAGCTCCGGGGGAATGGCTGTAACACGCGCTTTCGGCTGATGCTCCCAGACCTCATCCACGACGGCACCCTCGGGGGGAACGAATGCTTGGCATGCCGCGTATCCATCTCGACCGGCCGCTAGTACTCGTCCTGCTATCGGTCCGCCGACCAGGGTTCCGATAAGAACAAGTATCACCCCCGCAACCCAGATGGCCCTCGTTCCCAAACCAAAGTCGCTTGGGCCAGAACTGACCGACCTGCTGTTACTCATAGGTTCACGATAGTTACGAGCGGCCCGTTAACGGCCTCTCGCCGTTCCGATCGGCCGCTTTTCTTGGAGTCCGCAAAAAGTCCGCAGAATCCTCATTCGAGCGCGTCGCGGCCCTCCCGCGAACAACTGAGGTTCCGCATAATTGCGCGGATCTCACCCTCTGCCATCCCCTCACAATCGCACAGATGCAGTCCGTCAACTACCGCTAGAGCGAGCCCCTGACCTGGGATCGACGATGCGCGTGGTCGTGTCGAAGATCTCCAACGCGCTGATCGAAGACGCGCATGCGCGACCCTCGATGGCGATCCCGGATTGAGGACGGAGCGCCCGTGCGTGCCGTGTTCGACCATGCGTCCACCCTGTGTGCCGTGGAGAGCATCCGAGGGGAGTCCGTGTGCCGATCGCGTCATCGCCGGTGCTCGGCATCGCCCTCGCCGTCGCATCCGCCGCGATTCTGGCGCTCGGCAACATGCTCCAGTCGCGCGGGGTCACGAGTTCGGCGACCGGCAGTCTCGGCGCCCAGCAGTTCCTGCGTCTGCTGCGCAGCCGGCCTTGGATGCTGGGCACCGCCCTCATCCTCGCCGCCATCGTGCTGCAGCTCGCGAGCCTCACCTTCGCTCCGCTCATCGTCGTCCACCCGGTCGGCGTGGTCGCACTGGTGTTCGCGTCGCTGCTCACCGCCTACACGGCGCGCGCCTGGCCGCGAGGGCGCGAGGTGCGCGCGATCGCGACGAGCGTGATCGGCGTCGCCGCGTTCGTCACGGTCGCCTCGATCATCAGCACCCAGCGCCCCATCACCGACGCGCAGTTGCTGGCCGTGCTGATCGCGCTCGCGGCCGTCCTCGTCGTGGCCCTCGGCATCACGATCATCCGACGCGGACGTCGGGTGCCGCCGGTTCTCCTCGTGATCGTGGGCGGAGTGTTCTCGGGCTTCGTGGCGACGCTCGGCAAGACCGTCATCCTGCGCGTGCAGACGGCGCTCGGCGAGCACGACTACCGCATCGACGCGTCGAACCTGCTGACCCTCGGCTGCCTCCTCGGCATCGCCGTCTCCGGGAGCCTCTCGATCTACCTCGTGCAGACGGCGCACACCGTCAACTCACCGGAGGTGGTCGTGGCCGGGCTCACCGTCATCGATCCGTTCGTCGCGGTCGTCCTCGGCATCACCATCCTCGGCGAGGCGACCGGCGCCCCCCTCTGGTCGATGTTCGCCTTCGCCGCGGCCGGCGCCGTCGCGGTGTGGGGCGTGCTAGATCTGGCCCGCGCGCAGCGGGAGCCCGCTCCGGGCGTCTGACGACGCCGGCGCGGTGCGGAACACCCGCGGTCTCAGCCACAGGGCCACATAGACGAGCCCGACGAGCACCGGCACCTCGATGAGCGGCCCGACGATGCCGGACAGCGCCTGCCCGCTCGCGGCGCCGAACGTGCCGATCGCCACGGCGATGGCGAGCTCGAAGTTGTTGCCGGCGGCGGTGAACGCCAGGGTCGTCGTGCGCTCGTAGGAGAGGCCGAGCAGGCCGCCCGTGGCGAATCCGACGAGGAACATCACGAGGAAGTACAGCAGGAGCGGCAGCGCGATGCGCGCGACATCGAGGGGGTGATCGATGACCTGCTGTCCCTGTAGCGCGAACAGCAGCACGATCGTGAAGAGAAGGCCGCCGAGCGCGAGCGGACTGATCTTCGGCAGGAAGACACCCTCGTACCAGTCGCGCCCGCGCCGCCGCTCGCCGATGACGCGGGAGAGATAGCCGGCGATCAGCGGGATGCCGAGGAACACGAGCACGCTCGCCGTGATCGCCCAGATCGAGAACTCGGCGCTCGTGGTCGACAGGCCGAGCCACGTCGGGAGCACCTGCAGATAGAACCATCCGAGCCCGGCGAACGCGATCACCTGGAACACCGAGTTCACCGCCACGAGGAACGCCGCGGCCTCGCGGTCGCCGCACGCGAGGTCGTTCCAGATCAGCACCATCGCGATGCAGCGCGCCAGGCCGACGATGATGAGACCGGTGCGGTATTCGGGGAGGTCGGGCAGCAGGAGCCACGCGAGTGCGAACATGAGCGCCGGACCGACCACCCAGTTGAGCGCGAGCGACGAGACGAGCAGTCGCCGATCGCGCGCGACGACAGCGGCATCCGAATAGCGGACCTTCGCGAGCACCGGGTACATCATCACCAGCAGCCCGACGGCGATGGGGATGCTGATCGTCCCGATCGAGGCCGCGTGCAGGAGAGTGCCGACCTGGGGCACGAAGACGGCGAGGAGGAGTCCGAGCCCCATCGCCAGCACGATCCAGATCGGAAGGAAGCGATCGAGCGCGCCGAGGCGCGCGGGCCTGGTGGGAACGGCGCGCACGGTCACGCGGTGGCGAAGAACTGCGCGACGCGGTCGAGCGAGCCCGGGACGAGCGCATAGTACGCCCACGTGGCGCGCTTCGTGCGGGTGAGGAAGCCGGCCGCCGTCAGCACCTTCAGGTGATGCGACACCGTGGGCTGGCTCAGCCCGACGGGCCCGATGAGGTCGCAGACGCACGCTTCGTGGTTCTCGGAGGCGGCGACGATCGACAGCAGACGCAGGCGCGCCGGGTCGGCCAGCGCTTTCAGCGTGAGCGCCATCGCGTCGGCTTCGCCCGCGGAGATCGGCTCACGCACGAGCGGTGCGCTGCACGCCGCGGCGCTGATGTCGGTGACGTCGATCAGGGTGACCATGGATAGACCATAGTCGATATCGACAAGTATCGATATCCTGTCCTCACTCCACCCGAAAGCGAGACCAGCATGACAGACACCCCCACCGTCCTCTTCGTCTGCGTGCACAACGCCGGTCGCTCGCAGATGGCCGCCGGGTTCCTCCGCGCGCTCGGGGGCGACGACATCGAGGTCTTGTCGGCCGGTTCCGCACCTAAGGACGAGATCAACCCCGTCGCCGTGGCGGCGATGGCCGAAGTGGGCATCGACATCGCCGGCGAGCAGCCGAAGGTGCTCACCGTCGACGCCGTCCGCCAATCCGACGTGGTCATCACGATGGGCTGCGGGGACGCGTGCCCGATCTTCCCCGGGAAACGCTACGAGGACTGGGAGCTCGACGACCCCGCCGGCCGGGAAATCAATGCCGTCCGCCCCATCCGCGACGAGATCCGCCGCCGGATCGAGGCGCTCGTCGCCGAGCTCACGCCGGCCTGACGGGCCTCAGCGCGATGCCGCGGCGCGCGGGTTCGGGATGAGCACCGGCGTCCGCGCCTTGTAGGCCCGGTAGTCCGCGTCGTCGCCCCAGCGAGCGTCGGCGCGCTTCTCGAGGAGCGGGATGCCGCTGATCCGCGTGAGCAGCAGGATCACGAAGACCGGCGAGACGAGGGTGACCCACTGCCACCCGGTCGCGGCGGGCAGCGCGACGATCGCCACGCCCACCCACACGAGGATCTCGCCGA
>JACEFY010000200.1 GCA_016807485.1 Stenotrophomonas maltophilia
CTGCCAGTAACGCGCGCACCGCACGCGCGAAGGCCGGAGATGCAGCGCGCACCCCCGGCCCTCGTCACCGGCGCGTCAGGCGCGCGCCTTGGCCCGACCCTTCGCGGGAGCCACCGTCTTCACCGTGCCGGTGACGGCGTCGCTCTCGACCTCGGCGCCGCGGCGAGCGGCACGCACCTCTCCGAAAGACGTGCCGTAGTACGCGGCCTCCATGAGCGTCTCCATGTCGGCGATCATCGGCATGCGGGGGTTCGCCGGTGCGCACTGGTCGCCGTAGGCGGCCATCGCCAGGTCGTGCAGGCCCGCGATGAACGTCGCCTCGTCGACCCCCTGCGCCTGGAATGACCGCTCGATACCGACGCGATCGCGCAGGTCCTCGACGGCACGGGCGTAGCTTTCGACGCCCTCTTCCGGGGTGGATGCCGGCAGCCCCAGGTGCTGCGCGATCTCCTGGAACCGCTCGGGCGCGATATAGCGCTCGTACTTCGGCCAGCTGGTGAGCTTGGTCGGGACGGTGCCGTTGTAGCGGATCACGTGCGGCAGGTACACGGCGTTGGTCCGCCCGTGGACGAGCTTGTACGTCGCGCCGGTGACATGCGCCATCGCGTGAACGATCCCGAGGAACGCGTTGCCGAAGGCCATACCCGAGATGGATGCCGCGTTGTGCATCTTCTCGCGCGCCTTGATGTCGGCGGCATCCGTCGACCCGGGCAGCGCCGTGGCGCTCCGCTCGATGTTCTCGAAGATGAGCTTGATGGCGTGCAGGCACAGACCATCGGTGTAGTCGTTCGCGTACACCGAGACGAACGCCTCGGTGGCGTGTGTCAGGGCGTCGAAGCCGGCGTCGGCGACGAGGAAGCCGGGCAGCACGCGTGTGAGCTCGGGGTCGACGATCGCGACCGACGGGGTGAGCGCATAGTCGGCGAGCGGATACTTCATGCCGGTCTCGTCGTCGGTGATCACCGCGAACGGCGTCATCTCGGAGCCCGTGCCCGACGTCGTCGGGACGCAGACGAGCTTCGCGAGCTTCCCCATCTCCGGGAAGGTGAACGCGCGCTTGCGCACATCGAAGAACTTCTCGCGCATGTCGGAGAACTCGATCTCGGGGTTCTCGTACAGCAGCCACATGACCTTGGCGGCATCCATCGGCGATCCGCCGCCGAGCGCGATGATCGTGTCGGGCTGGAACTGGCGCATCTGCTCGGCGCCGGCCTTCACCTCCGACACCTTCGGCTCGGGCCGCACCTGGTTGATGAGCTGCACCTGCACGCGGTTCGCGCGACGGTTCAGCACATCGACGATCTTGTCGACGTAGCCGAGCTGAGTCATGGTCTGGTCGGTGACGATCGTGACCCGCTCGAGCCCGCGCATGTCGGCGAGGTAGCGGATCGCGTTCGGCTCGAAGTAGGTCTTGGCCGGGATCTTGAACCACTGCAGGTTGTTGTTGCGCCGTCCGACGCGCTTGACGTTCAAGAGATTCACCGCCGAGACGTTGTTGGAAACCGAGTTGTGCCCGTACGACCCGCACCCGAGGGTGAGGCTGGGCATGAAGGCGTTGTAGATGTCGCCGATGCCACCGAGGGCCGACGGGCTGTTCTCGATGATGCGCACGGCCTTCACCACGGCGGCGAAGTCGGCGATGACCTGCGGGTCGTTGGAGTGGATCGCACCCGAGTGACCGAGACCGTCGAAGTCGACCATCTGGCGCGCGAGGTCGATGCCCTCCGCCGGCGTGGCTGCGCGCAGCACGGCGAGCACGGGGGCGAGCTTCTCGCGGGTGAGCGGCTCGTGCGGGCCGACGCCGGAGACGTCCGCGAGGATGATCGAGGTGTCCTCCGGGACGGAGAACCCGGCGTGCTCGGCGATCCACTGCGGCGACTGGCCGACGACGGTGGGGTTGAGCTTCGCACCGGCGCAGTTCTCACTGCCGGCGGTGACGCCGAAGATGAACTCCTCCAACATCCGCTTCTCGTCCGCTGTGGCGCGGTACGCGTGCAGCCGCGCGAACTCGGCGAGCGCCTCATCGGCGATGGGGGCGTCGAGGATGACGGCCTGCTCCGAGGCGCACACCATGCCCATGTCGAACGACTTCGACAGCACAATGTCGTTCACGGCGCGGCCGACATTCGCGGTGCGCTCGATGAAGGCGGGGACGTTTCCGGCACCGACGCCGAGGGCGGGCTTGCCGCAGGAGTAGGCGGCGCGGACCATGGCGTTGCCGCCGGTGGCGAGGATGAGCGCGACGCCCGGGTGGTTCATGAGGGCGCCGGATGCCTCCATCGAGGGCTCCTCGATCCACTGAACGCAGTTCTCGGGGGCGCCAGCGGCGACCGCGGCGTCGCGGACGATCTTCGCGGCGGCTGCGGAGCAGTTCTGCGCCGCCGGGTGGAAGCCGAAGATGATCGGGTTGCGCGTCTTCAGCGCGATGAGCGACTTGAAGATCGCGGTCGACGTGGGGTTCGTCACCGGGGTGAGTGCGCAGATGACCCCCACCGGGTCGGCGATCTCGGTGATGCCGGTGAGCTCGTCGTGGGCGATCACGCCGACGGTCTTCTGGTTGATGATCGAGTTCGTCACGTGCTCGCACGCGAACATGTTCTTCACGGCCTTGTCTTCGAAGAGGCCCCGGCCGGTCTCCTCGACCGCCATGACGGCCAGATCGCCGTGGTGATGGAGCGCGGCGACCGATGCCTTGCGGACGATGTGGTCGACCTGCTCCTGCGTGAAGGATGCGTACTCCGCGAGCGCGATCTGCGCCTTGTCGACGAGAGCATCGATCGAGATGGACATGACGGGTTCTCCTCACCCGGCACGGATGGCGACATCCGCACCATTGCTGACCGGGTCGAGATCGTGTCTCTCGGCCTTCTCCCCCAGTATGCACCTTGTGGTCTGACCACACAAGTCCCGCCGCCGTGCGCCATGATGTGAGCATGACGACGGATGCCGGAGGCCGCCCGCGACGCCTCTCCCCCTACGTCCGCTTCCTCGCGCTCACCCTCGCCGTCGTGGGATGCCTGGTGGCAGCATTCGAGTTCCGCCTCGTCGGCGACGCGATCGAGCGGAACAACCTCGCCGCGTTCTACGCGCAGCCCGCGGGCGCGACCGACGGCTCCCCGGGCAGCATCATCCGCAGCGAGGAGCTCGTCGGCGTGCCCTTCGACGCGCGCGCCTGGCGCATCATGTACCGGACGACCGACGTCACCGGGAAGACCGTGGTGTCGACCGGCATCGTCATCGCGCCGCTCGAGCCGCCCACCGGGCCGCGCACCGTCCTCGCGTGGGGGCACCCGACGACGGGCACAGCGGCGGACTGCGCCCCGTCGCGCTCGTTCGACCCGTACAGCGGCATCGAGGGCCTCCGCTTCATGCTCGACCGCGGCTACGTGGTCGCCGCCACCGACTACGTCGGCATGGGCACCGACGGCCCCGACTCCTACCTCGTCGGCGCGACCGCGGGCAACGCCATGCTCGACGCCGTGCGCGCCGCCGAGTCGCTCACCGCATCCGGCGCCGGCACCGACGTCGTGCTGTGGGGGCACTCGCAGGGCGGCCAGGCTGCCCTCTTCGCCGCGCAGCTCGCCGCGACCTATGCGCCCGAACTCACCGTCAAGGCGGTCGCCGCCGCCGCACCCGCCGCCGACCTGACCGCGCTCATGGGCGACCACCTCGACGATGTGTCGGGCGTCACCATCGGCTCATACGCCTTCACCGCGTTCTCCGAGGTGTACGCCGACCAAGGGGCGACCCTCGACTCGATCCTCACGCCGGACGCCCAGACGATCCTGCCGGAGATGAACAAGCTGTGCCTGCTGCCCGACATCGCCGAGTTGCACGCCATCGCCGATCCCGTCGTCGGAAAGTTCGTCACGGCGAACCCGACCACCGTCGAGCCGTGGGCGACGTTGCTCGAGGAGAATTCCGCGGGCGGCACGGCGTTCACCGCGCCGCTGTTCATCGCGCAGGGCCTGAGCGACACACTCGTCGTCCCGTCGGCGACCGAGACCTTCGTCGCCCACGAAGCCGCCCAGGGCATGGATGTCACCTTCAACAAGGTCACCGGCGCCGACCACGGCACGATCGCCTACCTGACACTCCCCGCCCTCATGGCCTGGTTGGACGAAGTCGGGGCGTGACGCCGTTCCGGCGGGGCTCGCTCAGGGGGCGGTCGACCGGGCGGCGCTGCGCTGGAGCGCGGCCGACGCAAGCGCGACGAGCGTGCCGACCGCGACGCCGATGAGCGTGTCGAGGGCACGGTCGACGAGGAGGGTTCCGGCATCCACCGGCACCGCCAGCTCGATCATCAGGAGCGCGAGCGGAGTGATGAAGAGCATCGCGATGCCGTAGTTGCGGTTGACGGTGAGCTCGGCGCCCACCTGCAGGAGCACGGCGACGGCGATCGTCGCGAGCGGCGGCAGATGCAGCGCGAGGAGCCCCGCGGCGATCGCGACACCGACGAGCGTCCCGGCGAGGCGCTGAACGCCGCGGATGACGCGCTGATTGAGTTGCGCGCCACCGAGCGCGGCCACCGCGCCGACCATCGCCCAGTACCAGTGATCGCCCACGAGCAGCAGCCCGACGAGGCCCGCGAGCCCGGCGCCGATGCCCACGGTGAGCGCCGTCGTGATCGACCTGCGTCCGATCGGCTGCGCGGGGCGGGGGCGCGAATCGGAGATCCCGCGACGGGCGAGGGCGATCGCCGCCGTCAGGGCGATGCTGAAGAGCGCCGAGCCGCCGCCGACGACCGCGACCGCCC
>JACEFY010000201.1 GCA_016807485.1 Stenotrophomonas maltophilia
CTATGGGGCGCCCTACGTCGTCAAGGCCGATGGACTGGCCGCCGGCAAGGGCGTGGCCGTCACCGACGATCGGGATGCCGCCCTCACCCACGCCGACGCCTTCCTGCCGACGGGCCCGGTGCTCGTGGAGGAGTTCCTCTCGGGGCCCGAGGTCTCGCTCTTCTTCGTGAGCGACGGCGACACCGTTCGCGCCCTCAGCCCGGCGCAGGACTTCAAACGCGCCTACGACGGAGACGCCGGCCCCAACACCGGCGGCATGGGCGCCTATTCGCCACTGCCCTGGCTCGCCGACGGATTCGGCAGCGAAGAGGCGTTCGTCGCCGAAGTCACCCGCTCGGTCGCCGAGCCGGTCATCCGCACCCTCGACGCCGAGGGCACCCCGTTCATCGGACTCCTCTACGCCGGTCTCATCCTCACGGCGGACGGCATCAAGGTGATCGAGTTCAACGCGCGCTTCGGCGACCCCGAGACGCAGGTCGTGCTGGCGCGGCTCACCTCGCCGCTCTCGCGGCTGCTGATGGCGGCGGCCAGCGGCACCCTCGAAGACGAGCCGGCCCCGACCTTCTCGACCGACGTGGCCGTGACGGTGGTGCTCGCCAGCGAAGGTTACCCCGAGGCCCCGCAGACGGGCCGCGCACTGCACGGAGTGGATGCCGCGGCATCCGTCCCGGGGGTCCATGTCGCCCACGCCGCCACCCGCTCCGACGGCGGCTCGCTCGTCGCGACCGGAGGCCGCGTGCTGAGCGTCGTCGCGACCGGCGCGAACTTCAGTCAGGCGAGGGAGCGGGTCTACCGCGCGCTCGACGGGATCACCCTCGAGGGCTCGCACCACCGCACCGATATCGCCGCCCGGGTCGCCGGCGACTGAGCCCGCCCGGCGGATAGCCTGCCGCGCGTCGAGCGGTCTCGCTTACCGTGCGTTGACCGCCGTGCCGGTCGTCGGAGCGGTGGGACGGATGGGGCCTGTGTCGACACTCCCGTCGACACAGGCCCCACCGATACGACGACCGGTACATCGGCCGCCCACGAATCAGTGCCGTTCAGCGGCGCGCGAGGTGCGCGGGCCGCTCCATGAACAGCACGGCGATGACGCCGAGCAGGAGCACGCACGCGGGAAGCAGGAGCGTCTGCGACATCGCGGCGGAGAAGCCGTCGACCACGGCGGCGGGAAGGGTGCCGCCGCCGAAGCCCGCGGAATCGCCGGCACCGGGGAGGTTCGACTCGAGGCGCGACTGCATGAACGCGGCGATCGCGGCCGAGCCGAGCACCGATCCGATGGTGCGGGTGGTGTTGTAGATGCCGGCGCCCGCGCCCGCCTGGCGGGGCTCGAGGTTGCGGGTCGCGGTGGTCGCGAGCGGCCCCCACATGCCCGCCTGGCCGATGCCCATGAGCGCCGACGGCACCAGGAACATCCAGATCTCCGTGTCGGGCGTCATGAGCGCGGCGTACCAGAACAGCGCGACCGAGGTCAGCAGCAGCCCCGGCACGAGCAGCACGCGCGGGTCGACGCGGTCGAGCAGCCGTCCCGCGAGCGGCGCGAGCACCCCGGAGAGCACGGCCATCGGGATGAGGAGGAGCGCCGACTCGGTCGGCGTGAGGCCCCGCGCCAGCTGATAGAAGAACATCATCGGCAGCGACATCGCGGTGACCGTGAACCCGACCGTCGCGATCCCGATGTTGGCGATCGAGAAGTTGCGGTCGCGGAAGAGCCCCAGCGGCACGAGGGGCTCGCTCTTCGTCTTCGCCTGCTGCCAGATGAAGACGCCCATCACCACGATGCCGGCGGCGATCATCGTCCAGATCCACGCCGCCCAGTCGTAGTGCTCGCCTTCCTGCAGCCCGAAGACGATGAGGAACAAGGCGATCGCGCTGAGGAAGACACCGAGGATGTCGAATCGGTGCGGGTGGGTCTCGAGGTTCGGGACCAGCCGCCACGCGAGGACGAAGGCGATCACGCCGACGGGCAGGTTGATGAAGAAGATCCACTCCCACCCGAAGCCGTCGACGAGGAGCCCGCCCGCGAGCGGACCGACCAGCGTGGCGACGCCCGCGGTCGCACCCCAGAGGCCCATCGCGGCGCCACGGTGCGCAGGGGCGAAGGTGCGCGTGATGACCGCCATGGTCTGCGGCGTCATCAGCGCAGCGCCGAGACCCTGCACCGCTCGCGCGACGACGAGCATCTCCAGCGTCCCCGAGAGCCCGCACGCGAGCGAGGCGAGGGTGAAGATCACGAGGCCCACGAGATAGATGCGCTTCGGCCCGAACCGGTCGCCGAGCCGGCCGGTGATCAGAAGAGGCACGGCGTACGCGAGCAGGTAGGCCGAGGTCACCCACACGACGTTGTCGAGGTTGGCGGTGTCTGGGTCGAGCGCCGCCTTGATCGCGGGGTTGGCGACCGACACGATCGTGGTGTCGACCAGGATCATGAAGAAGCCGATGACCAGCGCCCAGAGGGCGGGCCACGGGCTGCGCTCCGGTGTGGTCGGAACGGGTGCACCGCTGTGGGTGGTGGTGGGTTCGGTCATCGTCGTGCGGCTTCTCTCTGAGCGAGGTAACGGTCGGTGGGGATGCCGCCGGCATCCCCCCAGGGATAATCGGCGGCGGCGACGCGCTCGATGAGCGTGGGCAGCCAGGCGAGCTCGGCATCGAGCAGGATCTTCTCCCGCTCGACTTCGATGAGGTAGAGGTCGGGGACGCCCATCGCGCGCGCTTTCGCGTGGCCGTCGCGGTGCAGGTCGCGCGAGGCCGCGACGGCCTCCAGCCGCTCGCGCAGGAGGGCGATGACCTCCTCGCGGGGCAGGTTGTGCGCTTCGGCGAGGGCGACGCGGAACTCCGTCGTCCGGTCGAGACGGGGGAGTTCTCGGCGCACCCACTCCGACACGGCGTCGCGGCCGGCGTCGGTGAGCGTGTACGTCGTGCGTTCGGGGCGGTTGCCGTCGCGACCCACCCCCGTTTCCGCGAGCAGTCCGGCCCGTTCGAGCCGCGCGACGGTGTGGTACATCGTGCCGTTGGTGAGCGTGACGATGCGGTCGTCGTGCCGGTGACGCATCAGGCGGATCATCTCGTAGGGATGCATGTCGTCTTCACGCAGCAGCGCGAGGACCATGAGTCCCAGCGGCGTCAGGCGGGCGACGGCATCCTTCATCGATTACTCCAGAGTTGATTAGTCCAGATGGACTATACACCCCTCGCCGCCCCCTTCGGCGCGCTCCCGCCGAGGCTCAGCGCCCTCCGCCGGGGGCGCCTCCTGTCGCCGGGGCCGTCGCGGTGTCGACCCGGACGACGAGGCTCGCCGCATATCCGGAGTCGAGGCTCCCCGTGACGGTGGCCACCTGCAGTGCGCCGCCGTCGTCGCCGAAGATGTTGTCGCTCGCGAGCGAGATCTGCCCGAGGTTGCGGGCCGACCCGTCGTAGGCCGGCAGCGCGTAGATCCCGCCGAGGATGCTCTCGGGCACCGCGAGCTGCGAGGTGGCGATGGCCGCCGATGCGTCGGCGATGTCGTCCACGGCGGGGTAGACCTCGAAGTGGATGTGCGGCCAGCGACCCGAATAGCACCCGGGGACGATCGAGGTGAAGGTCACCTGGCCGTCGGCATCGGCGACCTGCACGCCGCGCAGGAAGGTCTCGCCGGTCACGCCGTCGGAGTACATCGAATAGCGGCCGAGGGCATCGCAGTGCCAGGCGTAGACGGCGGCGCCGGCGAACGGCGCGTCGCCGTTCTGCATGTCCGTCACCCGGAGGGTGAACGTCAGCGGCACGCCGTCGACCGGCGCTCCGCCGCCGAGGCTGCCGCGGATGTCGCTGCGCACGATGCCGGACTGCTCCAGGACGTCCGGCCCGTTCGACCCGTCGCCCGGATAGGGGCCGGCGGTCTCGTCGGGGATCTCGCCCGCGGGGAGTGCCTGCGCCGCCGCCGTCGGCGTCGGAGTCGGGGTCGCGGTCGGGGTGGCGGTCGACGCGCCGGTCCCGGTGGCCGTCGGGGCGGCGGTGGAGGCCGCCGAGCACGCGGCGAGCGTCGCGGCGCCGACCCCCAGACCCCCGAGGCCCAGGATGCCGCGCCGGCTCACGAGCGTGCGCAGGTCGAACCCGGCGCCCTGGTCGACGACCTCCTCTTCGGGCCGCGGAAGCAGGCGGCCCTCGTAGGCGGGGCCGCGGGACGTGTCGTCGGGTTCGGGGAACATGCCCCCAGCGTGCCGGGCCGCCCTATGCGACTCCTATGGGCCGCGCATGGATGCCGCCACCCTCGATAATGGACGGGTGACGACCACTCCCCCGCTGCCCGGCTGGACCCACGTCTACTCCGGCAAGGTGCGCGATCTCTACCGGCCGGCCGACGGCGGCGACGACGGACGGATGCTGGTGGTCGCGAGCGACCGCGTCAGCGCCTTCGACCACGTGCTCTCTCCCGGCATCCCGGGCAAGGGAACCCTCCTGACCACGCTCAGTCTCTGGTGGTTCGACCAGCTCGCGGTACTTCTCCGCCGTGCGCTCGACGATCTCGGCGGGCAGCTCGGGCGGGGTGCCGGCCTTGTCCCACTCGGCGGCGAGCCAGTCGCGGACGATCTGCTTGTCGAAGCTCGCCATGCGCTCGGCGGGCGTCGCGCCGGTCGCCCAGGCCGCGGCATCCCAGTATCGCGACGAGTCGCTCGTGAGCACTTCGTCGGCGAGGGTCAGCGTGCCGGCCGCGTCGACGCCGAATTCGAACTTCGTGTCGGCGAGGATGAGCCCCTTCGCCTCGGCGGTCGCC
>JACEFY010000202.1 GCA_016807485.1 Stenotrophomonas maltophilia
ACGGTCTCGCTCGCGATCCAGGAGCTGGCCGCGACCGGCGTGCCGCTCGGGATCGTGCCCGCCGGCACCGGCAACGATCTGGCCACGTCGCTCGGCATCCGCGATCTCGACGCGGACGGCGCCGCCGACGCCGTCATCTCCGGACGCACGCGCACGATCGACCTCGCCCGCGTCACCCGCGCCGACGGGTCGACACTGCTCTACGGCACGGTGCTGGCGAGCGGGTTCGACTCGAAGGTCAACGACCGCGCGAACCGCATGAGGTGGCCGCGCGGGCACATGCGGTACAACATCGCGATCCTCGCCGAGTTCGTGCGGCTGCGCGGCATCCCGTTCGTCGTCGAACTCGACCTGGCCGGCGGCACGACCCTGCGCCTCACGGACGACCTGGTCATGGCCACCGTCGGCAACGGTCGCACGTACGGCGGCGGCATCCCGATCTGTCCGGATGCCGACCTCGAGGACGGGCTGCTGGACGTGACCCTCGTGCGGCCGGCGGGGCGCCTCCGGCTGCTGCGCCTGCTCCCCCGCGTCTACCGGGGGACGCACACCTCGGTCGCCCAGGTCGCAACCCACCGCGTCCGCGGCGTGCGACTCGCCTCCCCCGGCGTCACCGCCTACGCCGACGGCGACCCGCTGGGTCCGCTCCCGATCTCGGTGGAGGTCGTGCCGCGGGCACTCACCGTCTTCAGCGCGTGACGGGGGCCGATGGTCAGTGGTGTGTGGCCTGCTCGCTGCGGAGACGCGAGAGCACCTGATCGCGCAGCTCTTCCGGAGCCGTCTCCTTGCACGCGCGGGCGATCACCGCGGTGAGGGTCGTGGCCACGAGGGCCTCGTCGCGGCACGCGGGGCAGTTCTCGAGATGCGCCGTGATGTCGGAGTGCTGCGTCTTGCAGACTTCGTGACGGAGGTACTCCTCCAGGTCTTTGCGTGCTTTGTCGCAGCCGCAATCGCTCATTTCGCGCTCCTCGTGGCGGGCACATCGATGCCGCGCTCTCTCGCATAGTCGGCCAGCAGGTCACGCAGCATCCGCCTGCCGCGATGCAGGCGGCTCATGACCGTACCGATGGGGGTTTTCATGATGTCCGCGATCTCCTGATACGCGAATCCTTCGACGTCGGCGAGATACACCGCCAGACGGAAGTCCTCCGGGATGGACTGCAGCGCGTCCTTGACCACGGACGCCGGCATGTGGTCGATCGCTTCGGCCTCGGCCGAACGCGAACTCGTCGCCGTGGTCGATTCGGCCCCGCCGAGCTGCCAGTCCTCGAGCTCGTCGATGGTGCCCTGATAGGGCTCGCGCTGCTTCTTCCGGTACGTGTTGATATAGGTGTTCGTCAGGATCCGGTACAGCCACGCCTTGAGGTTGGTGCCCTGGGTGAACGACGACCACGAGCCGAACGCCTTCACGAAGGTCTCCTGCACGAGGTCGGCGGCATCGGCGGGGTTGCGCGTCATGCGCATTCCGGCCGCGTACAGCTGGTCCATGAACGGCAGCGCCTGCTGCTCGAACTGGGCGCGCGGATCTTCGGGCTCCGCGTCCGGCTGAGTCAGCGGGTCCGGCTGGGTCTGCGGGTCTGTCGCCGCCTGCTCTTCCATCACGCGCCAGTCTACGTCGGAGGGCGATGCGATCACGGGTGCGAGTGCGGCGGTCACAGGGCTCCTTTCGCGGCAAGGTCGTAGCGGTTCGTTAGGGTAGAACCCGATGACCGCACCCGGATATTCCCAGGATTCCTCCGCCCCCCTTGAACCGCCCACGGCGGGAGGGGCGGCGGCTGCGGATGGACACTGGGCAGCACCCGAGGCCACGGGCGCCGTGGAGGCGACCATATCGGTCCCCGGCTCGAAGTCGCTGACCAACCGCAAGCTCGTGCTGGCCGCCATCGCCGACGGTCCGAGCACGCTGTCCGCTCCCCTGCACTCCGACGATTCGGCCCGCATGATCGAGGCGCTCCGCGTCCTCGGCGTCGAGATCGAAGAGATCCCGGGCAGCGGCTCGTTCGGCCCCGATCTGCAGATCACGCCGCCGGCGGAGTTCCGCGGGCACACCGTGATCGACTGCGGGCAGGCCGGCACCGTCATGCGCTTCATCGCTCCGATCGCGGGACTCGCCCACGGCGATGTCGCGATCACCGCCCACCACACCGCGCTCCACCGACCCATGGGGACGATGATCAAGGCGCTCCGCGAGATCGGCGCCGACGTCGACGACGGCGGCTCGTGGTCACTGCCGTTCACCGTGCGCGGGCGCGGCCACATCCGCGGCGGCGAAGTGACGATCGACGCGAGCAGTTCGAGTCAGTTCGTCTCGGGGCTGCTGCTGGCCGCTCCGCGCTTCGACGTCGGGCTGCACCTCATCCACTCCGGCGAGCGGCTGCCGAGCCTCCCGCACATCGACATGACGATCGAGACCCTCGCCCGGCGCGGCGTGCAGGTCGAGCGTCCGACGCCGAACGAGTGGGTCGTACCCGCCGGCACCCCGCGAGGCCGGGATGCCGTCATCGAGCCCGACCTCTCCAACGCAGCGCCGTTCCTCGCCGCCGCGCTCGTCACCGGCGGCACGGTGACGATCCCCGGCTGGCCGGCCAGCTCCACGCAACCGGGCGCCCTCCTCCCCGAGATCCTCTCGCTCCTGGGTGCCCGGACGTCACGGCGGGGCGGCGCGCTGAGTGTCGTCGGCACGGGGCGCGTCGCGGGTGTCGACCTCGACCTCACGGCCGCGAGCGAGCTGACCCCCACGCTGTTCGCGCTGGCGGCGTTCGCCGAGGCGCCGACGACACTGCACGGCATCGGCCACATCCGCGGCCACGAGACCGACCGGATCGCCGCACTCGTCGCGAACCTCCGCGCCCTCGGTGGCGAGGCGGAGGAGCTTCCGGACGGCATCCGCGTCGTCCCCCGTCCCCTGCACGGCGGCGTGTGGCGGGCCCACCACGACCACCGCATCGCGACCGCGGGCGCCGTCATCGGTCTGCGCGTCGCGGGCGTGCAGGTCGACGACATCTCGACGACGGCCAAGACCATGCCCGAGTTCCCCGAGCTCTGGCGCCGCCTGCTGACGCCGGCGAGCTGAGCGCCGCCGATGAGCTGGCTCGACGACGCGGACGACGACGACGATCTCGGGTTCGACGACGCCGACTTCCGCGTCCGTCCGAACCCGAAGGCCAACCGTCCTCGCACGAAGATCCGCCCGGCGCACGCCGACGCCAAGATCGCCCGGGTCGTGGGCGTCGACCGCGGCCGCTACACGGTGCTCGTCGACGAGGACGGTCCCGACGAGCGCGTGGTGCTCGCGACGCGTGCGCGCGAGCTGCGGCGCCAGCAGATCGTCACGGGCGACCGTGCGCGCATCGTGGGTGACGCGACGGGCGACGACGGCACCCTGGCGCGCATCGTGGGCATCCAGGAGCGCACCTCTCTCCTCCGTCGCAGCGCCGACGACACCGATCAGGTCGAGCGGATCATCGTGGCCAACGCCGACCAGATGCTCGTCGTGGTCGCCGCGGCCGATCCGGAGCCCCGCCCGCGACTCGTGGACCGGTATCTGATCGCCGCGCTGGATGCCGGCATCCACCCCCTCCTCGTCGTCACCAAGACCGACCTCGCCGACCCGACCGAGTTCCTCGGGCACTTCGAGGGCCTCGACACGCTCGAGGTGTTCCTCAGCAGCAGCAGCGACGGCATGCCGCTGGACGCGATCGGCGAACGCCTCGTGGGACATTCCACGGTCTTCGTCGGGCATTCGGGCGTCGGCAAGTCGACGCTCGTCAACGCGCTGGTACCGAGCGCGCTGCGCGCGACGGGCCACGTCAACGAGGTCACCGGCCGCGGACGCCACACGTCGAGTTCGACGGTCTCGCTGCGCTATCAGAGCGCTGCGGGCCGCGGCTGGGTCATCGACACCCCCGGCGTCCGCTCGTTCGGACTCGGCCACGTCGATCCCGCCAGCATCCTCGCGGCGTTCACCGACCTCGCCGTGGTCGCCGAGGAGTGCCCGCGCGGATGCACGCACCTCCGCGACGCGCCCGACTGCGCCATCGCCGAGGCCGTCGCCGACGGCCGCCTGGGCGATCGCGGCGCCGCCCGCCTCGACTCGTTGCAGCGGCTCCTCGCCACCTTCGCCTGAGCGTCGCGCGTAGGCTGAACGCATGTCTCGCCTGGAACCCGGTTCTCCCGCCCCCGACTTCACCCTGCCCGACCAGGACGGCGACGACGTCACGTTGTCGGACCTCCGCGGCGGCGGCGTCATC
This sequence comes from Stenotrophomonas maltophilia, assembly GCA_016807485.1. GTDB lineage: Bacteria > Actinomycetota > Actinomycetes > Actinomycetales > Microbacteriaceae > Microbacterium. The sequence continues at coordinate 4,251 of JACEFY010000202.1, forward strand.
CTCTTCTTCTACCCTGCGGCCATGACGCCGGGCTGCACGACGGAAGCGTGCGACTTCCGGGACAGCCTCGCGCCGCTGCAGGCGGCCGGCTACACCGTGCTGGGGGTGTCGCGCGACGATCCCGCGACGCTGCGGACCTTCCGTGAGCGCGACGCGCTGCCCTACGCGCTGTTGAGCGACCCCGACCACTCGGTCCATGACGCGTACGGCGCGTGGGGGGAGAAGATGAACTACGGCAAGACGGTGGAGGGCGTCATCCGCTCGACCTTCGTCGTCGGGCCCGACGGCCGTCTCGAGCAGGCGCTGTACAACGTCAAGGCCACCGGGCACGTCGCTCGGCTCCGTAGCCTGCTCGGCGTCGGCTGACCCCCGCCCTGCCCCTGCGGTGGGCCGGGCGGGCTCACTCCGCGGCGCGGCGGGCGCCGGCGCGGCGCGCGGCCGTGACGAGCACGGCCAGCGTCAGAACGGCGGGGGCTGCCAGGATGGCGGC
>JACEFY010000203.1 GCA_016807485.1 Stenotrophomonas maltophilia
CCCCCCTGGGTTGGTTCCTTCTTTCCAAGACACCTTCAGGATGCCCCCGGAGTCTGTGTGTTGCTTATGCCCGCACCCCGATCAGCCTATGCATGTAGCGTGTGCCGAATGCGCGAGATTCCGGGAATGTGGCGACGAGCGGCCTCCGGCGCCGGGCTGCTGGCTCCGGACGGCACCGTGGCGTCGACGATCTTCGCCGAGATGTCCGCCCTGGCCGCCCGCACCGGTGCGATCAACCTGGGCCAGGGCTTCCCCGACGAGGACGGTCCGGCCGAGGTGTTGGAGGCGGCCCGCGCGGCGATTGCCGCCGGGGTCAACCAATATCCTCCCGGACTCGGGATGCCGGTGCTCCGCGCGGCGATCGCCGACCATCAGCGGCGCTTCTACGGCGTGGACCTCGATCCCGACCGCGACGTGCTCGTCACGGCGGGCGCGACCGAAGCGCTCGCCGCGACGATCCTCGCGCTCGTGGAAGGACCGGACGACGACGTCGTCGTCTTCGAGCCGTACTACGACGCCTACGCCGCGCTCGTGGCGCTCGCCGGCGCGACGCTCGTGCCGGTCCCGCTCACCTGGCCGGACTTCCAGCCCGACCTCGATGCGCTCGCGCGCGCCGTCACCGACCGGACGAGGCTCATCCTCGTCAACGACCCGCACAATCCCACGGGCGCCGTCTTCTCCCCCGAGGTCCGCGCGGAGATCGTCCGGCTCGCGCACCGCCACGACGCGATCATCGTCACCGACGAGGTCTACGAGCACCTGGTCTTCGACGGTCCGCACGTGCCGATCGCAACCCTCGCCGGGGCTGCCGAGCACACGGTCTCGATCTCCTCCGCCGGCAAGACGTTCTCGACGACCGGATGGAAGATCGGCTGGATCACCGCTCCCCCCGCCCTCGTCACGGCGATCCTCGCGGTCAAGCAGTTCCTCACGTACGTCGGCGGCGCGCCGTTCCAGCCGGCGATCGCGGTGGGACTCGCGCTCCCCGACGCGTTCTTCACCGGTGTCGCCGCGACGCTCCGCGACAAGCAGGACCAGCTCGGCGCCGGTCTGCACGCTGCGGGCTTCGACGTCTCCCGACCGGCAGGCTCGTACTTCACCGTCGCCGACGCATCCCCCTTTCTCCGCAGCGATGAGGATGCCGCCGACTTCTGCCGCGCTCTCCCCGAGCGCGCCGGCGTCGTGGCGATCCCGCTCACGGCGTTCGTCGGCTCCTCCCGGGTGGAGGGGTACCGCACTCTCGTGCGCTTCGCGGCATGCAAGAAGCCGGCGGTCATCGCGGAGGCGTCCGCACGTCTCGCCGCTCTGGCCGGCTGAACTTCTCCGCTCAGTCGAGCGGGACCACGCCGAAGCGGCGGAGCGCGAGCGCGGGGTTCACCCGGCGCACGCGTGTCACCGTCTCGACATCGGCCCAGCCGACGGCGACATCGGTCGCGGTGCCGACTCCCGCGAGCTCGACCCCCTGCGGATCGACGATCATCGAGGCGCCGACCCCGAGCGGCGGCGGGTGGTCGGCCGCCGCGACGTAGAGGGTGTTCTCGATCGCGCGCGCGTGCACGAGGGTGCGCCAGTGATGCTCTTTCAGCGGCCCGCGCACCCACTCCGCCGCGACCAGGACGACGTGTGCACCGGTGTCGGCGAGGGTACGGGCCACTTCGGGGAACCGCAGGTCGTAACAGGTCATGAGCGCGAAGCGCAGACCGCCCGACTCGAAGGTCTCGGGCGGGGCGATGTCGCCGGCATCCACCCAGTCCGATTCGCGCTGCCCGAACGCGTCGTACAGGTGGAGCTTGCGGGAGGCGGCGAGCACCGCCCCGCCGTCGACCGCGACGACGGTGTTGCGGATGCGGCCCGCGCGATCGGACCGCTCGAGCAACCCCGCGACGACGATCACATCGTGGGCGCCGGCGATGCGCTGCAGGCCCCGGGCGAAGGCGGCGTCGATCTCTTCCGCGTGCGGTGCGAGCGTGTCGTCGAAGGGGTGCACGAAGTAGCTGGAGTACTCCGGGAAGAGCACGACGCGTGCGCCGCGCGCCGCGGCGCGCGCCGTCATCTCCTCGATCGTGCGGAGGTTGGCATCGGTGTCGGCGGTGGGCGCGAACTGGGCCACGGCGATGCCGACGGCGCTCATGCGCGAGCTCCCGTCCGCAGCACCACCGGCGCGACGATCCAGAGGATCGCCACGACGAGCCCGAGGACGACCGCCGCGATCCACGACGCGACATCGCCGAGCACGACGTCGAAGACGAAAGCGACGACCCCGACGAGCAGCAGGGCGACCGTCGCGAGCGCCGTCACGAGGGCGGCGTGCCCGTACGCGACGACCACCTGCTTCTCACGCCGGCGGAAGAGGATGCGGTGCAGCGCCACGGGAGCCAGAGCGATAATCGCGCTGAGGACGGCGAGGACGACGAGGACGAGGTAGAAGATGCGCTGCCCCGGTCCGAGCTCGGCGAACGCGGGCTGGAACGCCAGCGCCAGCAGGAACGCGGTGAGGATCTGCGTTCCGGTCTGCATCACCCGGAGCTCCTGGAGCACCTCGCTCCACTGCCGGTCGGCACGCTCATTGGGGCTCTCGTCCCGACCGTCCGCGAGATCGTCGCCGCGGGCGGGATCATGCGCGTGGTCGGGAGAGGACATGCCCTCATCCTCCCTTGCGCGAGGACGCGACGGCAACCGCGTGCGACCGCGCCCTCGAACCCGTGCTAGAGTAATTCCTTGTGGCGCGGGGTGGAGCAGCTCGGTAGCTCGCTGGGCTCATAACCCAGAGGTCGCAGGTTCAAATCCTGTCCCCGCAACGGAAGAAAGGCCCTCTGGTCAGGAATCATCCTGATCAGAGGGTCTTTCGCTTTCCGTTACCGCTCGGTCATGGCGCCCGACATGTCGCCGAGGAAGCGGGCGATCGCCCGCAGCTCGCCGTCGGAGTAGTCGGCCATGCCGCCCCGCATGCGCGCGAGGTGCGTCCCGAAGTGGCGGAAGAAGTCTCTGCGCGCGGCCTCGGTGACCACGACGATGCGGGCCCGACGATCGTGGGGATGGGGGCGCCGTTCGACGTGCCCGGACGCGCTCAGGCGGTCGAGGAGCTTCGTCGTCGAGGCCGTCGAGATCGCCAGGTGGCGGGCGATGTCCTGCGGCTGCACGTCCTCTCCGGAGCGCTCGCGCATGATCAGCATCCGGAGCGCCGCGATGTCGGTCGCGTTCATGTCCATGTCGCCGCGGATGCCGCTGTGCATCTGGTCCATCGCGTCGCTGAAGCGCTGGATCGACTCGAGTGCGCTCAGCACCAGCGCGTCGCGCTCCGTCTCAGGCACCCATCGCTCCTGCATCGTTGGACACCCTCCGATCCATTCTGTAGCATTCCAGATATCGCTAGATAAACTAGCGAATAAGGAGCGAAGATGACAGACCTGGACCTCGTCGTCCTCCTCGACGACAGTGGGAACCAGATCGGTACCGCGCCGAAATCCAGCGTCCATGGAAGCGACACCGCTCTCCACCTGGCCTTCTCCTGCCACGTGCTCAACAGCCGCGGCGAGGTCCTCGTGACCCGACGGGCGCTGTCGAAGAAGACGTGGCCGGGCGTGTGGACGAACTCCTTCTGCGGCCACCCGCGGCCCGCCGAGCCGGTCGCGACCGCCGTCCACCGCCACGCCGCCCACGAACTCGGACTCCAGGTCCGCGACCTCGAACTCGCGCTTCCGCTGTTCCGCTATCGCGCGGTCGACGCCGACGGCACCGTCGAGAACGAAATCTGTCCCGTGTACACCGCGTACGCCGATGTGGAGCCCGAGGCGAACCCCGCCGAGGTGATGGATTCGCGCTGGGTCGACCCGTCGGAGCTGGCGGCGTCTCTTCAGGCGACCCCGTGGGCCTTCAGCCCCTGGCTCGTCCTGCAGGCCGAGCAGCTGCACCTCTTCGACGCACCACGATTGCGCCGCGCGTCATGATCTCGCTCCCCCCGGAGAGCGCCCGGTTGGTCGACGATGCGATCGCGCGGAGCCTGGGGCGGCTGAGCGCCCGCGGCGCTCGCTTCTCGGCATCGCTGGAGGATCTCGTCCGGGCGACCGCGAACGCGGCCGACGGCGGCAAGCGCTTCCGGCCCGCCCTCGTCGTCGCCTCCTTCCGCGCATTCGGCGGCGACGTCGACGATGTGCCCGCCATCTGGGACGTCGCGGCGGCGTTCGAGCTGCTGCACACGGCGTTCGTCATCCATGACGACGTCATCGACCGCGACATCGAGCGGCGTGGGGTGCCGAACGTCTCCGGCAGCTTCCGGCGGCGCGGAGAGGATGCCGGCGCGACGACCGACAACGCGGCGCTCCTGGGCAACGCGGCGGGGGTTCTCGGCGGCGATCTGCTGCTGTTCGAGACGGCGCGGCTGATCGCCTCGGCACCGCTGTCCGCCCCTCAGCGCGAGGGCGACCAGGGTCGTGCGCTTCGATTCGCGGAGGTCCGCTCCCGCCGCCCGCCCGGCCTGTGCGGGCGAACCGAAGGTGCCGATGAGGTCGTCGACGAGCTGGAAGGCGAGGCCGAGCTTGCCGGCCGCGTCGCTCACGGCCGCGCGCTGCGCGGACGATGCGTCCGCCAGCAGCGCTCCGGCCGCGATCGGCGCTTCGAACGAGTACACCGCTGTCTTCTCATAAGCCGTCGCGAGCAGTTCGTCGGCATCCGGTACAGGGGGGAGGACAGCGTGCTCGACGTCGCGCAGCTCGCCCCCCGCCGAACGCAGC